>WRMM01000360.1 GCA_009777135.1 Candidatus Fibrimonadales bacterium | reverse complement strand
TCACCGTCATGTTTATATCAAGACGGCAGAATTTATCACCCAGCGATTCAGGCGGCATTTCGGGGTTTCTTATCTCAAACTCCCCTATGCATTCGAATTTTATTCCCAAGAGTTCCGCCACGAGCCTTTTCAAGAGGCCGGGATGCCGCATAAACAGCATCTTGAACAGCATATCGTTCATAAACGTGTATTCGAGTTTGGCCATAAAAAACGCCCCCACAGATTGATTTATTATAGCACATTCCGGGATTAACCGGGGATTTTGGCATTGGAACCGGCTTGGCGGGACAGGGACTGGAACAAGCTCTGGAAGCAGGACGCGCAGATGGCCGCGTAACTGGATTGAGATGCGCCCAAACTTCGGCGTGAACTTTACAAACGATGAAGGGCAACGGCATAATGCCAGCAGTTTTGTTGGCAACAAAACTGCTGGCAACAGAATGTTGGCTCTTTTTTTGTACCCAAATTATTCAGGAGAAACAACGAATTCTATGGCATTATTTCCAAATGAGATCGCTCTGGAGTTTCACCCCTCCACTACTTGGCGGATGAAACAAAAATCAGCTGGATTCAAATATTATTTTCTTAAGACGCGGCAGGTTACCTGTGGGCGGCATGCCTCCGGGGCTGGTTAGCTCAAGTATTTTCAGGTTTTCCCAAAAAATATCGCAGACATTGTCCGGTAATTTGGCTGTGTTTGTCTCGCCCAAGCCCAAGAGCAAGCTCTTCAAAGCCGGGCTGCTATCCACCGAGATTTTGAAGAGGTCGGCCAAGGCGGGCTTGGTCAAATCCCGGCGGTCAGGCTTTTTTTCAACCAGCTTGTGAAAGATAGGGCTCAAGCCCAAGCTGTATAGCATAAGTTTTTTTTGATTTTTTTCCTCTTTGGATTCACGCATTTGCTGACATTTAAGATCACTTTTAACTGCTTCATAGTTGCGTTGCAGTTCTTTATTTGTATCTTCCAAGATGACCAGTTGTTTTTGCAGTGTTTTTGAGGTTGTTTGCAAATCGTTGACTTGGGCCTGTAAATCTTCTGCTGCTTCTTGCGGCGGGGTGACCTTAAAAATTTGATTATCTGGTTCAGGCAAAAAAATGGTTGCCTGCTCTTGGCGCAATAAGACTTTTTGTAGGGCGACAGAACTCCAAAACCGGTGTTTATTATAGTCAAATAAAAAGTAGTCGATGAAAAAGAAATGGGTTGCTTTGATTTTGTTGGCCCTGCATGTTGGCAGCGATTTCTCGGCTATGAAGACATTTAAATTATTTTTGCGAATAAAATCAACCCATTTTTCTTTAGCTAAGCCTAATTGTCGGAAAAAAATTCAATATCTATTGCCTCGTCAATGGTTATGCTTTTGGTTGCTCCTATCCACAGGCAACGCTCAAAAAACCAAAAAAATCCAATTGCTACAATAACCCAAGATAATACTTGGGCCGGTATAAAAATGCGATCCATCATGGGAAGCTCAACACTCTTGTCTCCAAAAATCATGATCAGATAAGATATGAGTATAATGAGTAAAATCAATGCAATCATGGCCCAAGTAGCCTGAAACCCGCCTTTTTCCCTAAAGCTCATTTTAAATGGCTTGGCTATTTCCAGGGTGTCATTTGGGTTGACCTTCATAGCTTATCCCTTCATGCCTGCTTTGAATGCTGTCGGCTGGAGTAAAAGTTGCCAAGTGAGGTTGATCCCGCTGAACAGATGCGCCTTTCTGCGGCGCACTTTAGTAGATATGTAACAAGCCTTTTCATAGTGAGCGGCGTTCAAATCCATGATGACTCCTATGGCTTGGGATATTTCCGGGCCGGTTTTGGCTATCATGGTCAATTATCAAATGGGAGTTTCTCAGCCAAAGCTTTGATTTCTTCAAAAGAGAGACCAGTAGATTCTGAAATAAACTCGTGAGCCATCTTCAACCGTAACAGATTTTTTGCCGCAGTGAGTAGTCCTTCCTGTAACCCTTCCTGACGAGCCAGTTTTCGTCTGGCTATTTCATCGCGGCGGTATTTTTCCCGAGCTTCAGCCAGCATTCTAGTTTGCTCATCAGCGCTCAACTCCATGATGACTGCTACCGCTTGGGCTATTTCCGGGCAGGTTTTGGCTATCATGGTAAACTCCTCCTCTGTTTTGGCCGTTAAGAAACTGAGCCAGTTATAAAGGTTGGTTCCATCCGGCTGGTGGGGCAATTTTGGCAATTCCAGGGTGTTGATTTCAAACAAGTCTGGGAAACTATAACCTGTCATTTCATCGAAAAGGCGGAAGCGGTGGTGATAAGCGCTTGACTCGTTGCCGGTTATAGGCCAATCAAGAATGATTATACTTGCCACCTTCTTTATCACTTCATAAGCATGGCCTGATTTCAATTGTTCAGTAGTCATTTTGGTCGCATAATACAAGGGCACATCTAAAAATTAGTTCAGCAGCCTGAACCTCTATCAGATTGAGAATAATTCGCAAAAATCGCAACCAAAAACGACACAAATTTGGGATGGTCTTA
>WRMM01000359.1 GCA_009777135.1 Candidatus Fibrimonadales bacterium | reverse complement strand
ATTGCCTCTGCATGATGGTAAAAACCCACTGCTTTTGCTATTTCTGCTATATTTTCGCCGTTTTTTTGCAAAGCTTTTTTGGTGTATCTTATAATGCTGGTTCTTTTGACAAAATCATAAACCCCAAGCGGGCTGGCAAATCTGGCTGTGCCGTTTGTGGGCAAAACGTGGTTTGGGCCGGCAAAATAGTCGCCAACAGACTCTGCGGAGCAAGCTCCAACAAAGATAGCGCCCGCATTTTCAATGAGTTTTTCCAGCTCATCCTGATTTTTTGCCACAATTTCCAAATGCTCTGGAGCAATTTTATTCACAATATCCACCGCCGCTCTCATATTCTTGGCAACAAAAATTCGCCCGTAAGCGCTCAGCGATTTTTCCAAAATCTCCTTTTTGGGGCTTGCTTCCACCTGTTTTGCTATGCAAGCCGCAAGTTTTTTGGCAAAAGGCAGGGAATCCGTTACGCAAACAGAAGCCTCAAAGCCTGAGCCATGCTCCGCCTGCGAAAGCATATCCGCAGCTACCCACTCTGGATTTGCCGTGCTGTCTGCCAAAACCGCAATCTCAGAAGGACCTGCTATCATATCTATATCAACAATCCCAAAAACCTCTTTTTTAGCAAAAGCAGCAAAAACATTCCCTGGACCAACAATCTTGTCAACCGGAGCAATGCCCTTTGCGCCATAAGCAAGCAAGCCTATAGCCTGCGCTCCGCCAATGTGGTAAACCTCTTTTATTCCAAGTTCCTGCAAAACAAAAGCAATGGAGCTGCTCAAACCGCCTTTTGCTGGGCTAACCACAGCAAGCTCCTTAACGCCGGCAACAATGGCAGGAACAGCATTCATAATCAAGGTGCTGGGATAAACGCCTGCTCCGCCTGGCACATAAAGCCCCACCCTTTTAAGCGGGCGAATTTTTTGCCCCAAAACTTCGCCGTCTTTGCCCTTAAAGCTCCAAGATTTCTCTTGCTTTTCAATTTGCCTTTTGTGAAAAACCTTGACATTTTCAATAGCCTGCTTCAAAGCGTTTTTCAATTTTGGTTCTATTTTCAAAGCAGAGCTTTTTATTTGCGCTTCGCTAATCTTCAAATTATTTTTTGCCAATCCATCGTATTTCTTTGCATAGCCAATAGCAGCAGCAAGCCCGCCTTCCCTTACATTCAAAAGAATTTCTCTGACAAGTTTTTCTATTTCAATATTCTGCCCCGCAGAACGGTTGCAAAGTTTTAAAACCTCAGATGAATTTGCGTCAGCTTTCAATATTGGAATTAGCATTAGGGGAATGTAGAAAATTTCTAACTTCACCACCGTGGAATTTAAACAAAAAGGCGGAGTTCGCGAGATGTTGATGGTATCGCTTCCTATGGTGATGTCTATGTCTTTTGATACTTTTTTGATTTTTATAAACCGCCTGTTTTTAGCCAAGCTAGGCCCAGACTACATGAATGCTTCCTTGATAGGCGGGCTAATGGAAATGGTTGCCATAACATTTTTCAACGGAGTTATCAGCTACTCCACCGCAATGGTGGCGCAAAATCTGGGCGCGCAAAAAACCTCCAGATGCTCGCTTGTATCTGTGCAGGCATTTTTTATAGCCTTGTGCTGCTACCCTGTTGCCCTCGCTCTGATACCGCCTGCGCATATATTTTTAAACTCATTTGATGTTCCTGAATTGCAAAGCGCGCTGCAAATAAAATATTTTGATATTTTGGTTTACGGATGTATAATCACAATGTTTCGCCATGCGCTTGCATGCTTTTTTATTGGGCTTGGAAAAACCCGCATTGTAATGACTGCGACATTAATTGGCTTGGTGGTAACTTTATTCCTTAGCTACGGATTCACATTCGGCAAATTAGGGCTGCCTGCGCTTGATATTATCGGCGCGCCAATCGCCATGATAATCGGGAATTTTGTTGCATTCAGTTTTTTGCTTGCAAAATTTTTCAGCAAGGAATACAGAGAAAATTATTCAACGCACAAATGCTGGCGCCTCAGCAAAAGAATTTTATCAACGCTCATAAAAAAAGGTTTGCCGTCTGGCTCGGAAATGTTTTTGAACATGCTCGCTTTTTTAACGCTGATACTCATTTTTGACTCGCAGGGATTGGTAGTCGCTACCGCAACAAGCATTATGTTCAATTGGGATTTGGTTGCCTTTGTGCCTTTGATTGGCTTGGAAATTGGAGCAACCAGCTTGGTAGGAAAATATGTGGGAGCGCGCGACTTTGCCTCTGCAAACCGCGTTACGCATTCTGGGATAAAAATAGGCTTGTGCTATGCAGGGGTTATAATTCTGCTGTTTGTTGGCATTCCTGAAATTCTGGTAAATGTTTTTACTCCGCATGAAATTATTTCAGAATGGAATGAGGTGAAAAGTCTTGCCATAAAAATGCTGCGCCTTGCCGCGATTTATGTGACCGTTGAAGCGTTTATTTTGATTTACGCAGGAGCATTGCGAGGAGCTGGAGATACTCTCGCCGTTCTGTGCATAGCGAGCGGCTTGCATT
>WRMM01000358.1 GCA_009777135.1 Candidatus Fibrimonadales bacterium | reverse complement strand
CAAAAGACCTTATATCTAGCGGTGCGGATATTTTTATTTTAACGGATTCCTGGCAAAGAAAAACTCTTTTGCACAAAGCCATTGAAAATAAATTTGCAAATATAGCGGAAATTCTGATTGAAAGCGGAATTTCTGCCAATGCCAGCGACAGCAATGGCGATACTCCATTGCACTGCTGTGCTAGAAACAATTGCACTGAGTGCGCAGAAGTTTTAATAAAGCATGGTGCAGACCTTAAAATGTCAAATGCTGCTTTGAAAACTCCTCTCCATATTGCAGCGGAAATCGGAAACTTTGAATTTGCGGAACTAGCCTTATCACAGGATATAGCTATAGATGCCTTGGATTGCAAGGAACAAACTCCTCTTTCGCTTGCGGCTGAGCATGGCAATCTGAGCATTTTGCAAGAGTTGCTGAAAGCCAAAGCCAATATAAATTTTCGTTCCAAAAAAACAGGATGGACACCGCTTCATTACGGAGCAAAAATAGGTGATATAAAAATTATAGAAATTCTTTTGCAAAATTGCGCCGAGCTTAATTCTTTGGATAATGACGGAAATACCCCGCTTGCCATTGCTGTTATGAATGGCCACGAAAAAGCGGTAAAATACTTCTTTTCAAAAAAAGCAGATTTGCGTTGCAGCGGCAAAAAAGGAATATCGCTTTTGCATTTGGCTGCCATGAACAATCACGTTAAAATCATTGATATTCTGCTTTCAAAAGGTTTTGATTTGGAAACAAAAGATGATAGCGGCAACACAGCCCTTCATATTGCCGTGTTAAATTCATCTGAAGCAGCTTTAAAAATACTTTTGGAAAAAGGCTCAGATTTTGCAAAAGCCAATGTTTGGGACATAACTCCCTTGCACAATGCGGCAAAAAATAAAAATTTGAGAATTGCCGCTTATCTGCTGAAATGCGGCGCAAAATTAAATTGCGCAGACATAGGCGGAAAAAGCCCTTTGCATATAGCCGTGCTGAACAGCTCCACCGAAATGATTTCTTTTTTGCTGAAGTGCGGCGCCGATGCAAATGCCATAGACAATGAAGGAAACACGCCGCTTCACTATGCGGCAAAAGAAAAATCAAGCGAAGCTGCAAAAATCTTGTTAGAATATGGAGCAAATATAAACGCAATAAACGAAGATAAATTAAGCCCAATTCTCTTTGCAGCTCAAAACGGCTCCCTTGAGTGCATGCTTTTTTTGCTCTCCAACGGTGCAGAAGAAACAAAAGACAGCAAGGAGAGAACTTTATTGCACATAGCAAGTGCAAAAAACTATGTTAAAATTGTAGAATTTCTGCTCAAAAATAAAAAAGAGACAGAAATTCTTGATAAAGACGGATATTCCCCGCTGTTCCTAGCTGTTATTTATGGAAGCACGGATTCTTTTTTTACGCTTTGCAAAGAAGGAGCAAAAATAGGCACAGTTAATTCCAGCGGTGAAACAATTTTGCATATAGCAGCTAAACATAACAGACTAAGCATAGCCGAACATTGCATTTCTTGCGGCTTAGATATTAATGCTGTTACCCCAAACGGAAAAACGCCAATGTTCTGTGCTGCTGAACATTCTAATTTTGAAATGCTTAATTTTTTATTAAGGCGAGGTGCTTCTTTAACTATAACAGACGCAGAAGAAAATTCCATACTGCATGCAACTGCTATAAGCAATAATCATAACGCTGTAGAATTTTTGCTGCAGCGTGGTTTAAAAATAGATGAAAAAAATAAATTTGAACGCACTCCTCTTATGCTTGCCGCGCAATTCGGCAACATTGAAACTGTGCAGGCTTTAATTGCAAATGGAGCAAGCTTAGAAGCTCGCGACAAACGCTCGGAAAACAAATATGAGAATATATGCGAAAAAAACGGCGGCGGCTGGACTCCGCTTCATTATGCCGCCGCATGGAACCGCACTGAGGTAATAGAATTTTTGCTTTCAAAGGGCATGGATATAGATTCAAAAGACTACGACGACTGGACTCCGCTTTACATAGCGGTATGGAAAGGCCATTTGAAAACGGTGGAATTTCTGCTGGGCTTAGATGCTCAGATAGACGCAGTGAACAAAGGCGGCTGGAATGCTCTGCATTGCGCAGCGGCATGGAACAAGTCAGAAATAGCAGCGTTTTTAATAAACAAGGGCGTAAACATAAACGCTCTAGACGACGACGGCTGGACTCCTCTTTACGTTGCGGTGAGCAATTGCTCTGTTGAAACTGCAAAAATACTAGTTTCCAAGCACGCCAATGTTTACATAAAAGACAAAAAAGGAAAAACCCCGCTTGATTTAGCCATCAAAATGGGACACAAGGAGCTTGAAAATATCCTCTTGCGAACTAACGGCGTTAATGTCTGAACCAGAATTTGCGGAATTTGCAGGATTTTCAGAATAAGTATACCCGCACATTTGGTAAAGCATTTGTAGATGGGCTTCTTGAACCTTGCGGGAATGTGCGGGACGAATCATTTTTCGTTAAACGCACCCGTAATACGCCGTGTTGGGGCGAAAAATTTTTC
>WRMM01000357.1 GCA_009777135.1 Candidatus Fibrimonadales bacterium | reverse complement strand
ATTTTTCGTTCATTAACTTGGAAAGTACACTCACCGGCGTTTCCATATCTGCCAAAATTCGTACCCCAACGGGAATAATAAGGTTTGTTGTTCCACTCCTTTGGGTGAGCATCTCGTTGTATTCCTGAGGGGTTGGGTATTCCCTTATTTGCATGAGAAGTAATGTAGTAAATTACTCCTCCAACAAACGCTTCATCTTTATATAATTGCGTTCATCTTCCAGAAACATATTGGCTCTGGGTTTGTTGCCTAAAACAGGTTGCAGCACAGCCTTTGCTTTTTCCATGTCTTTTAAATCTTCTTTGTAATATTCTGCCATAATAAGGCGAGTGTCCAAGTTGTTTGGGTCTAGCTGCATGGATTTATTCAAGTAAAATTCAATAGAATCTTTGTGAATGCCTGCGCCTGGGATTTTTGGAACTTTTTTGTGCAAACCGCCCAAAAGCTGATAACCACGCGCTGCGGCAATTTTGTTACCGTTTTTTCCGCTGTCTATTAAAATTTTTGCCACATTCCTTGTTTCAGACATGCCTCCTGCAAAGATAACTTTAACTGAATTAAGCTCTCTAATCCACAAGGCTAAATTCACAGAATACCAATATGCAATTTCTGTGTTGTTAGAAAATTCATTTAAAAAGGCCTTTCCTTCATTTTTGGCTTTTTCAAAATGCACTCTTCTTTCTTTAGCTTTTTCTGTTCCCATGGTAAAAGAACCCAAAAAATAATATGCCCTGAGCAATTTCCAAGCTGCCTCTTCTTTGGATGCTTTGTCTGTGAGGGCAAGGGTGTAGTTTTTTATGGCCTCTTCTGTGTTTGTTGGTTTGGCCATGTTGCCATAAGAGCCGTTGGCTCGTTTTGAATAATACTCATCGCCTTTGGCTAGGTGTTCATTGCCAAAAGATAAAGTAAACAAGAAAAATACAAGAAATAAAATATGCATCTATGGCCTCAATCTTTTGGGGAGCCTTGGAAAAGCTCCGGTTTCTCGCACGTGCGGCAAACCACAAATCCACGAAACAGCGCGTTCAAGCCCAAGCCCAAAACCTGCATGAGGAACAGAGCCATAACGCAGCAAGTCCAAATACCATTCGTAATCTTTTTCGTTTAGTTTTTGTTCTGCCATTCTGTTTCTCAATTTTTCCAAATCACTCTCTCGTTCTCCACCACCTACAATTTCACCATAACCTTCAGGTGCTAGAATATCCATGTTTTTAACGGTTTTTAAATCTGCTTCCAGTTTCATGTAAAAGGGCTTTATGCTTGCCGGGTAGCCGTGCACAATAACGGGAAGATTAAAGTGTGAGCATATAATTGTTTCGTGTGCTCCACCAAAATCATTTCCCCATTCAAAATTTTCACCGGCATCTGTTAAAATTTGCACAGCCTGAGTGTAGGTAATTCTTGGGAATTTTTCTGCTTTAGCCATTGCCTGTAGCGGTTTTAAATTACGTTCAATAAGAATAAGCTCGTTTTTGTTAGTCTCCAAAACATCGCTTACTATCTTGCGTATTAGGCCCTCGGCAAGTTCCATATCTCCTTCCAAATCCATGTAGGCGGCTTCGGGTTCCACCATCCAGAATTCAGTTAAATGCCTGCGGGTATTGGAGTTTTCGGCTCTAAACGTAGGGCCAAAGCAATAGGCTTTGCCAAAAGCCATGCATGCGGCTTCCATGTAAAGCTGGCCACTTTGGGAGAGATATGCGTTTTCGCCAAAATAATCTGTGCTAAACAAGGTACTTGAGCCTTCACATTCGTTTGGCGTGAAAATAGGCGCATCTATTAGAGTGAAATCTAGTTCATCGAAATAATTGCGAATGCTTTTTGCAATGCGATGTCTAATGCGAAGAATTGCCTGTTGCCGTGGGCTGCGGAGCCACAGATGGCGGCTGTCCATTAAAAAATCTGTGCCGTGTTCTTTTGGGCTTATGGGATAATTTTTGGAATCTGAAACAAGTTCTATTTTGCTTGCAATAATTTCAACGCCAATTAGAGCCTTTGCGTTTTCAACAACTTTTCCTTCTACTTTAACGGAACTTTCTTGCCCAAGCCTTCGCAGTGTTTCAAACTCCTCTGGGCTTATATCAGATGCGCCCGCTACAACCTGAACAAAGCCGGTTCCGTCTCTGAATTGCAAAAACTGCACCTTGCCGGAACCGCGAACATTCCAAACCCAACCAGAAAGAGCAACACTTTTTCCAGTGAAGTTATTCAAATTGCGTATGCAAATATTTTCAGGCATTGGGGTAATTTAGTAAACAATGATTAATTCAATTTTGGGGATTAAGGATTAGGGCTATGGAATCCAGTGCTTAATGCGTTTATACTCCTGGCTCTGCAATTTATCTTTCCAAACCTCATTCTTGGTCATTTTCGACAAATTTAAAACTGCGCACCAATAACGAATGCTATTTGGTGCTCGCTTTGCATAAAGAGCAACGCTACGCTCATATATAGCAACGGCCTCATCAACCTGATCAAGTTTAAAAAGCATATCTGCCTTTATTTGCAAAATAACAGGATGCTC
>WRMM01000356.1 GCA_009777135.1 Candidatus Fibrimonadales bacterium | reverse complement strand
GGCGGGAACCCTTAAAAGTCGTAAGCCACATAAACGGCTGTTCGCTGTCAGCACGTTCGAAAATAATCTCGGCGGCTGTACGCTTTGAGGCGGCAAAGTGCATTTTATTCTGTACTATTTTGAAAAATTCGAAAGTTTCGGGCTGTTTTGGATTATAGTCAATGCTTGTAGCGTACAAATCCAAAACTTGGCGGTAAAGAGCCTTTTCGCTTGAACGGATATCGCGGATTCGCTCCAGCAATTCATACCAATAATCGCCGCCGCCGAATTTCTTCAGCTTTTCATCGTTCATTGCGAACCCTTTTTGCAAATATTCATGCAAAACAGCGGTTGCCCATTGCCGGAATTGCGTTCCACGAGCGGATTTTACCCGGTAGCCAACAGCAAGGATAACATCAAGGTTATAGTATTTTATTTTATAATTTTTTCCATCGGCGGCAGTTGTCAAGTATTCCTTGACAACTGAATTTGGGTTCAACTCACCCTCTTTAAAAACATTACTTATGTGCAAGCTAATATTTTGCTTTGATGTTTGAAATAAATCAACCATTTGCGCCTGTGTAAGCCAAAGCGTTTCACTATTCATTCGGACATCAATTTTCGTAATGCCGTCTTGGTTTTGATAAATAATTATTTCATGGTTATCGTCCACCATCTTCTCCAATATCAATATATCAAGGTGAATATAGTAATTCTCCCCCACTCCCGCATAAACCCCGCCCTCCCATGCCACGCCCTGTTCGCCAAACTCGTTGAATAACCTAAAGAGTTATGCCCCATTCAAATTGAATAGGTCGGGAATCTGCGGTTTTGTCAAAATTGGTTAAGCCATTAATGCCTCTAACGCCAAATGAAAATCTTTTGCCGATATGCCAGCCAAGCCCCAAAGCAAGCCCTAAATCAAAAGCTGCTCTTGAATCATATTTCTCATTATAGCCAAAAGAGGTCCCAAATGGAATATCCAATTGCCCTCCGCCTTCTACATAAAATCTTGGGCCGCCAAATGGCATAATTTTAAACATTGCAGGAATGCTTAAAGCACCTTCACTCACTCTATCTTTGCCATTCCAACGATCATTCCTAATAACAGTTACGCTTCTTCCAGCTAAACCAAACCCAGGTTCAAAAGTTGTATTCTTAGAAATCGGAATGCTTGTTGCTATTCCTGCAGAAAGAATAGTCCCAGATTCTGTACCTGAATATCCTGGCAATCTCACATAATAATCGCCATACACAAACCTATACTTGAACTTTCTTTCTGTTTTTTTCTCTTTAGCCTTTTCTTCTTTAGCCTTAATCTGTGCTTTTCTGAGACTATCATTGAATAAAGCACTCAAACCCGTAACTATTCGCAAGCCGCCGCCTATTGATTTTTTATCGTGAAACAAGGCAGTGGAAGTAGCTTCTATTCGAAAAGGCATATTATTGCGCCATGTAAGATACCCTAAGGAATTTTCAACAAACATACCGTTCCCCCATGAAAAGCCACCGCCAGCGCCTATATAGAAAGTTTTGAGTTCATTTGAAAAAGGGTATAAAACGCGAAATCCATTGTCAATATGAGAAAAGGAATTATGCTCTTTAAAATTTATTTTTAAACTTAAAATAGCCTCTAGCCAAATGCTCTCTTTATCCCAAAGATATACATAACGAGCATCATAAGTATGCTCTAGATTGCTCAAGTATAAATACCCCATAGAAAACCCAAGCCCAGTTAAAGATTTTCTGCTTGCCAAATTTTCAGGATTCTCAATGCTAGCATTTTCTGCAATTTCAATCTGAATAAATTCTGGATGCTGCAAGGCATTCCCAAGACGTTCAAAAACAAGGGGCAAATCATTCTGCGGCACCCTGTAAACATTTTCAAAAACATAATCGCCCGAATTTAAATTCATAACCTGCGCATTTACCTGTATATTTTTCTCAAAACGTATTAACCTTGTTTGCAGCAAATATAAACAGCCACGATTCTTTGCCCAGCTTATTTGATGATTTATGTTGTTTGTTACAGCAACATGATCTGTTGCAGAAGGCACAATTAATTGCCGCATATCGCTTTGCCTATCCATTTTGCTTTGCAGCGTTTCAATAGAAGATTTGCCAACATCTGCATTTAGCTCTATAACTTCAAAATTAGGTGCGCATATCAATTCTTGCGAATAAATTGGGACAATGAGCATAAAGCACAAAAATAAAAGAACTTTCCCCCACTCCCGCATAAACCCCGCCCTCCCATGCCACGCTCTGTTCGCTGGGCTTGTGGAAGGCAAGTAAACCGCATCCATTCCCGCTTCCTCCGCACATAGTTTTTGAAACAGCTCCGTTGCTTTTTTGCCGTTGGTAAAAATAGCGCGAATCTTGCTTTTCGCAAGTATAGGCTGAAATTTATTCGGCACAGGATTGCGTATTGTGCTATCATCTGCACCCGTTATTTCGCAAGAATGCAAAACGTCCCACAAAGCCAAATTATGCGAAAGAATAAAATTGCGCTTTGATTCGCTGTCAGAAGCAGGCATTGGTTCGTTGAAAAGCTCGGCAATGGTTTTCCAAAATCGGTTTTGCGGATGGCCGT
>WRMM01000355.1 GCA_009777135.1 Candidatus Fibrimonadales bacterium | reverse complement strand
CAATTTTCTGGAGGCTAACAAGCCGGTAATCCTTGCCGTTGACGATTGCCCCAGCACACTGAAATCAATTAATAGCATGTTAAATACTAGGTACAAAGTGCATACGCTTCCAGAACCGCAAAGGATAAAAGATCTTTTGAAAACTATAACGCCCAATTTATTTCTATTGGACTGCAAAATGCCTGTATTGGATGGATTTGAAGTTGCAGCGATAATACGGGAATTTCCAGCTCACGAAGAAACGCCGATTGTCTTTTTGACTGCAGAAGCTACGGTTGACAATATATCTGCAGCCATCTATTACAAAGCCTGCGATTTTATGGTGAAACCAGTAAACAAAGTGATACTGTACAATAAAATAGCAGGGCATTTAGTGGACTTTGTAATGCGGCAGCGCATGCAAACGCTTTAGGAACAAGGAGAAAAAGCTATGCAAAAACTGATATTTATTGTAGATGACAATGATGCCAACTTGACTATAGCTGCATCTGTGCTGGAAACTAAGTATCAAGTGCTGACCATGCCATCTGCAGAAAAGATGTTTTTGCTTTTGCAAAAAAAACGGCCAGACATGATTCTGTTGGATATTGAAATGCTTGGCATGAACGGATTTGAAGCGATGAAGCTGTTAAAAGCCAACAATTTATATGCGCAAATTCCTGTAATATTCCTGACCGGCTTGGTTGATGTTTCCAACGAAGCTTACGGCATTGAGCTTGGGGCTGTGGATTTTATTATGAAGCCATTTTCTGCCCCGGTGCTGCTAAACCGCATTAAAAATCACCTGCACATTGACGACCTGATTCGCAAACGCACAGAACAGCTTGAGCGTTTAAAAAACGGCATTGTATATACGCTAGCAGACCTTGTGGAAAATCGCGACAAAAACACTGGCGGTCATATTGACCGCACAACTGTATATATGAAAATATTAATTAACGCCATGTTGGCGCAAGGAGTATATGCAGACGAGATGCGCAACTGGGATTTGGAATCGGTAATTTCGTCTGCGCGCTTGCATGATGTTGGAAAAATCGCTATTCCCGATTCAATTTTGAACAAGCCTTCTTCTTTGACAGAAGAGGAATTTCAAACGATGAAGACTCATTCTACAGAAGGTGAGCATATTATTGAAAAAGCAATTCAGCGGACTGGCGATACGGAATTTTTGCAAAACGCCAAATTGTTTGCTGCTTATCATCACGAACGTTGGGATGGCAAAGGATATCCGCTAGGGCTAAAAGAAACAGAGATTCCTCTTCCGGGGCGTATCATGGCTGTAATTGACGTGTATGATGCTCTTGTTTCCGAGCGGCCTTACAAAAAAGCTTTTACCCACGAAAAAGCGGTTAGCATTATCATGGAAAGTTCAGGCCAGCAATTTGACCCTCATATCGCAAAGGTTTTTAGCCAGGTAAACGAGCAGATAATGGCTGCGAGAGATAAGCTATGTCTATATATGGTCCCGTATAGTGGAAAACTTAGTTGAGAGTTAAATTAACTATCTTCCCCAAATGGGCATTCCCAAAAAACCTTTGCCTATTCGGCTTGTTGTTGGCGTTCTTGCGGCTAATGAGGAGCTTGCTGGCGTGGCGCGGCAAAGGCTTGTGGAGCGTTTTGGGGCGGTGGATTTGGAAATGGAGCCTGTGCCTTTTGCGCACACAAATTATTATGAAAACGAGCTTGGCAAAAATCCTCTTCGCTCTTTTTTATCTTTTGAGGATAGAATTGAGCGAGAAACTATAGCCTCCATAAAACTGGAAACCAATGAAATGGAAAAAATCTGGAATCGCCAAGTTAATTTAGACCCAGGCTACATGACCCTAGGGCAATTTTTTTTAGCCACAACAAAAGACCAGCGTCACAGAATTTATTTGGGGCAGGGTATTTTCGCAGAAGTAACCCTATACTTTGAAGGCGGCCATTTTCACCCCTTTCCTTGGACATACCCCGACTACAGAAGCGAAACCTACATAAAATTTTTAGAAAAAGCCAGAGAAAAACTAGCCTACCAAATAGCAACCGGACATCCGTATAGATTGAGAGGAAAACATGCTAGGTGTTTTTGACTCTGGTTTTGGCGGTTTAACTGTTTTAAAAGATTTGGCGAAAAGTTTGCCTGGATATAATTTTGCATACTTGGGCGATAATGCCCGCGCCCCTTATGGAAACCGCAGTTTTGAAAGCATATATCGCTATACGCTGGATGCGGTGCGCTATCTGTTTTCCCTTGATTGTCCCCTTGTGATTTTAGCCTGCAACACAGCCTCTGCAAAAGCGCTCCGCACAATTCAGCAAAAAGACCTGCCACTGATGGCTCCCCAAAACAGGGTTTTGGGTATAATCCGCCCGATGGCAGAAGAAGTTGGCGACTTCACCAGAACGGGGCATATAGGCATTTTGGGCACGGAAGGAACAATAAACTCTGGCAGCTATTTGATGGAAATAGCAAAATTCTGGCCGAGCCTGCATGTGGAGCAAGAACCTTGCCCCATGCTTGTGCCTTTGGTGGAAAAGGGCTTGCTGAGCCACCCTGCCACTGAAATTTTCATTAGAGAATATACACAAAAAATTT
>WRMM01000354.1 GCA_009777135.1 Candidatus Fibrimonadales bacterium | reverse complement strand
ATAGTGTTTGGGGTATGGGCAATGCAAAAATATGCCGTTTTTAGCGAATATAAGCCGTTTTTTGTGAAATTCCCCATACCCTATACCCTATACCCCAAACCCAAAGCGACTTAATCAGCGATTACTATATTCCAAAGCGTGAAAGTTTTATTGGAAACACGAGGATTGTCTAAGGTTTATAGGGAAACCGGCGGCGGTCTTGAAATTTTAAATAATGTGAATTTTACGCTTAACGAAGGCAGCATAGCCGTGCTGACTGGAGCTAGCGGTTCTGGCAAGTCCACTTTTTTGAATATAGTTGGGGCATTGGATAAGCCTACCAGCGGTTCGGTTTTTTTTGAAGGCAAGGATATGTCTAAATTTTCAAGGCACCAAGTAAATTTGTTTCATCGCAAAAAATTGGGCTTTATGTTTCAGTTTCATCATTTGCTTGCCGAATTTACCGCGCTGGAAAACGTGCTTATGCCCGCTAAAATAGACAAGCGAGACGAAAACGAAAGCCGTAAAATAGCGTTGGAGCTTTTGAATGCCGTTGGGCTTTCAGCCAGAGCGGAGCATTTGCCCAGAGAGCTTTCTGGCGGCGAACGCCAGCGCGTTGCCCTTGCCCGTGCTCTTATGAACAATCCAAATTTGATTATAGCAGACGAGCCTAGCGGCAATCTAGACGAAAAAAATGCAGAAGTGCTTAAATCGCTGATTTTGGAGCTAAACAAAAAATACAATCAAGCATTTTTAATAGCAACCCACGATATGGACCTAGCCGAAATAGCCACGCATCGCTGGCTAGTGACGCATGGGGATATTGTAGCAGCTGATTGTTCTACTTAAAGTCTTTTTTCCCTAACCGCCAATTCACACACAAACAGATTTTTCTTTTCAAGCAATTGCGGCGTTAAGCGGACTGCATTTTTTTCTGTGACCACCACAGGCAAACCCAGTTTCAACGCATTTTCTGCTTTTTTCAAAACGTTAAAATGATCCCAGCAGTCTATTTTTTTTGCAATGGAATAATCTCTTTGCAAGCCAGAAAAAAATCTTTGCGAGCGAGCTATGCCAGCAAGAGCTATTATCTCCGAGTTTGCCTGCAAAACATCCCCATTTGCGTTCACAGGCGGTTTCATGGCAAAAACAACATCTGCGGTTTTTGCCTCTTCTTCCCACTCCATTGCGCATTTTTTTATACAAGCAATTTCTGGATGGTCTTTCCATAAGCTGCGGCAATTCCCATGCGGAATTATGTCTTGCAAACTTTTTGCCCGTTCGCCCCAAGTCAAACAAATCCAAAAAGCATTGAGCCGCCGATCTTCAAGCCCGTCATCACTAATTAAAATATCAAATTTGCCATCTAATTCTTTGCAAAGCCTCAAACGATTTCCGCAAAAAACCTCAAAGCCTTTTTTTGCAAACCATAAATTCTCATCGCCGGTATTTTTGCATAAAATTGCAGTTTTAAACCCTTGTGATTTAATCTGTTCTGCCAAAAATGCTGTATATGGAGTTTTGCCAGCTCCGCCTGCAAGCAAACTTCCCACGCCCAAAAGCGGAGTTGCAAAATTTATATTTTTTTTTGGCGCAAGCCGAGTTTTGGAATCTGCCAAATAACCCAAACGCCAAAGCGCGGCTGCAAAAAGGGAGAGGAAATTCACGGGCGTAAGTTAGAAATTTTACTATATTACACCATCAATGTTTTTAAAAACACCGCTATACTTGATTTTATTGTGCGCGCTTGCCTTTGCGCAATTTGCCGATATGCCTCTAACCGCATCGGAAGATAACCGAGTTAGCAGTATAAGCATAGATGGCACTTTATATACAAACCCAACTACGCTGAAATCTCGCATATCTTTAAGGGAAAATTCAAATTATTCCCCGTCTGTTTTGGCTGAACAAGTGAAAAAATCAATAGAATCCCTCTATGAAACCGGGATGTTTGACGATATAAAGGTTTCTGCCCTGCATGGCGAAGGCGGCATTGTGCACTTGGTTTTTGAAGTGAAAGAGCAGCCTGCTCTGGATACTCTGCTCATAGAAGGCAATGATGATGTGACAGAAGACGAGCTTAGACTGAAAACCCGAATAGTATCAGGCACGGTTTATAGCAAAAGCGATTTGGAACGGGACAGGCAGGCAATTTTGAGCTACTACCGCTCGCAGGGATATTTGCTCGCCGAGGCATGGGTAGAGGAAATTACTGTTGGAGAGTATAAAAACAGAGTCATTATACATATTAGCGAAGGCAATAAGGTAAAGGTAGATTCCATTTCAATTTCTGGCAACTATGGCGTGCCAAGAGAAGAAATTATAGGGCGCATGCAAACGAAAAAAGATTCATGGTGGGGCGGTGGCGATTTTAATCAGGATGTTTTTAATGCCGATAGAGACTCCGTTATAAATGCAGCGAGACGCCATGGTTTTTTAGATGCGGAACTCTTAAAATACGAAGCTATCTACCTGCCGGATTCAAGCTGCCGCTTTTATTTGGGGCGCATGGCGCGCAAAGGCTCCAGCCTGCATGTTCTTTACAGCCAGCTGAATAAAAATATATCAGACAAGGAAAATCCGCTGCATTCTTTGACTGG
>WRMM01000353.1 GCA_009777135.1 Candidatus Fibrimonadales bacterium | reverse complement strand
AAATATGCGGCTTTCCACGCCTGATTACATGGATATAAGAGACGACCGCATTAATTGGTTCTTTGCTCTTAATTCCAATGAAACAAAGCGTTTCGCTGTGCAAATTCACCCAAGCTATTCAGGCGAGTTCAGATGGCCAGGCGTAATTTTGGAAGCGATGTACAATCCGGATTATTTTGCAAGAATTGCTGGAGAGAGAGTTTCTCTTTAGCTTTGTATTTAGAATTATGCGTTGAGATTAGCGATGTTGCAATCGTAATCACAACACTTTTCCTTCACAGTAGCAGGCGAATATATAGCTTTGGTTTTCGTAATACAAGCTGCTATTGAAATTCTCTATTTTTCTGGAAATCGGGGAGTTGTATGCTTTTATGAGTGCCTGAATTAAACTTATTTGCTCGTGTTCGGCTATATCTATAATTAACCTTTTATACACCTTTCCTATATCCCAATGCGATGGAATATCGTATTTGCAGATAATCTCAAAATCTTCGCTTGCTATGGAAAATTCAGTTATCAACTCATCGCTTATTTTGTCTATGTTTTCCGAATGGTAAATATCCGCCAGATTAAAAATTTTGCCCAGTTTTTTTTCGCCAATCGCATTTGCAACGGAATCTCTGTGGGCTTTAACTTTGCGAGCAATGTACTCTATCAAGCTGCACACAAAAAACAGATTATTATGCTCTTTTATTTCCCTGCCTATCATCCAAGCCCCCTGCTCTGCGCAAACTTTAAAAATTCCAAAGCCTTTTCATTGCAAAAACTTATCTGATGCGTGGGACGTTTGAATTTTGCCAAAACCCAGAATTGCTCCCTTGTTATAGCTCCGTTTATATAATCGCTTATGTAGTTGTAAATTTGGTCATTTGCCATTGGTCCGCTTACAGTATCATAATCATGGCTTTTTCCGCTTCTGCAAAAAACTATGAAGTCCAGCCATTCTTCGGTCATTTCCAGAAAATCTCTTGTTTGCAGGGAATTGTTTTCTTGGTATTCGTATATGTTTAGAACCGGGGTTTCGTAACGTTCCGCCCAGCGTATTGCCTGCTGCTCCAAAACCGTGCAATAAAAACCCTTGCCAAAATCTTTGGCATATTTTCCTGTTAGTATTTGCGGAATTTTAATTTCCGTGTAGCTTCCGTGATAGAGAATCATGTTGGGTAATGTAGAAAATACAAAAGCTAAACTTCATAGTCCCTTTGTACATAGGTAGGCAGAAGGCAATCGTTTTAAGGTATTGTTGCTAACAGGCATGAGGAAGGTTGGCAAAATTACTATATTTACCGCTATGAACCTTTATCACGGCAGCATTGTTGAGGTTAAAAATCCCAAGATTATAGTCCGCAAAAACAGAGGATTGGATTTTGGCAATGGCTTTTACACAACAACGAACAAAGAACAGGCTGCGAATTTCACAAAAAATGTTATGAGAAGAACAGGTATTGCAACCAGAAATGTAAGTATTTATGAATTTGAGTTTGATGAGGCAAAACTAGAACTTGATATTTTACAATTCGAAGAACCGAACTTAAAATGGCTTGAATTTGTCAAGCAAAACAGGTTTTCCGCATACAAAGGAAAAATTTATGATTTAGTTATTGGCCCAGTAGCCAATGATGATGTATTTCCAACTTTGCAAGCATATTTGGAAGGTATTATTCCAGCCGAAGCTACAATAGCAGGCTTAAAGATAAAAGAACTTTATAATCAATACTGTTTTTTGACTGAGCGAGCTTTGACTTTTTTGAAATTCGCAAATTCTTTTGAACCAAAGGATTAAGTTTATGGTAACGCAAGAAAATGTCTATTCTATTATAGCGATGCTTACGCCTGGCATTTTGCAAAGATTAATGGATGAGCGAAACATAAATGAAAAAGAAGCAAGCAATCTGCTTTATTATTCGGAGCTTTACAAAAAATTGGAAATTGAAGAAACTAAATTATGGCATTTAAGTTCTTTTGCTTTGTATAGTTTGTTAGAAGAAGAATTGGAAACGGGAAAAATTACCTGGCCTGAGGAACAGTAAATGAGCGGTGAACTAAAATTTTTGGCATTTTGCATTGAAATTTACAAAAATGCAAAAAAAATCAGCGGAACAGAAGTATATAATATTTTTGAAAAATACAATGTATTAAATTATATCAGAGAATGCTACGGAGCTTTGCACACCACAGGAGCACAGTATATTGTGGATAATATAGATGAGTTTATAGGAAAGTAGCAGGCGAATAGCTACCTGCCATACAGTTCGTTATGCGTTCCTAAATTTTCCAAACGATGAATAACTACTTCTCATAAATCAAGCCTTTTTCATTGCTCTTTTCAAAAAGCAGCGCATTGTTTCTTTCTCGCTCGTCAAAAAGCCAGTTTCCGTCTTCTGTGGAGTTTTCTTTGATAGCTTTTTGCGATAAGGCTATAGGAACGGTATGGTCAACCCTAGCTTGAACCAATACTTTTGATAACATTTTGCGCTCCTTGTATGCTTTTGACATACTTTTCAATATAAATATAGCAAAATAAATGCTGATTGATTAAAACTTGGAAAATGGAGTAGGGAGTGGAAAGCACTTAAATCA
>WRMM01000352.1 GCA_009777135.1 Candidatus Fibrimonadales bacterium | reverse complement strand
CACTTTTGGCGAGGCGGGCATCAATATTGCCATGGGGAACGCTTGTCCCTGTGTTGCTGGCACGTGAGTGCAGCCACCTGTGGTTGTTCGAACAGATTCAGGATGCACCCCTAATAAATAAGATGCGTTTGCCCTGGGATTATTGTATATTAGGTATATGAAACAACTTTTGCCTATATGCATTCAGGATTTTTGGAAGGTGAGGTAATATGCCAAATATAGAAGTAATTTGCCCCTGTTGCGATAACGTGCTTGTTATAGATACTCACGCTCAAGAGGCTGTGTCTTACAGAGAGCGTAAAAAGAAAGTGAGCTTGCAAGATTTTTTGGAGAGCGAAAAAAACAAGCCGGCAGAATTGGAAAAGAAGTTTGCAGATGCAAGAGAAAAGGAAAAAAATCGCGGCGAGTATTTAAAGCAAAAATTCGAAGAAGCAAAAAATAACAAGGATTTAAAAGACCCAGCTCCCAGTATAATTTGGGATTAAGGAAGCGTTTCCAGTATCACTTCTTCCATTTTTGTGCCATCCATTTTGCTTACTTTAAATGAGTAGCCATCTATTTTAACAGTGGTTCCAGTTTCTGGCAAGGTTCCCAGTACGTGTTGTATAAGGCCAGAGAGCGTGTCTATGTGTTCGTCTTCTTCTATTGTAAAATGAAGGCCTAAGCGGTTTTCTAAATCGGAAAGATTTATTAAAGGGTCCAGCAAATATTGCCCGGTTGAGAGTTTTACAATGCCCATATCTTCTTCTTTGGAATCGTCTTCGTCTCTTATTTCTCCAACAATTTCTTCTAAAATATCTTCCATGGTTACAAGGCCGGCGGTGCCACCATATTCGTCTATAACAATAGCCAAATGACTGTTGCCTTCTCTAAGCTCGTGCAAAAGAGCATCTATTTTTTTGCCTGCCGGTACAAAAATTGCAGGTTTGGCCAGTTTTTCCAAATCAAAACTGTCGTGAGGTTTTTCGGAATACCATTCCAAAAAACTTTTATTGGACAAAATACCTATTATGTTGTCTATGGATCCTGAATAAATAGGGAGCCGGCTGTATCTTTCGCCGTTCAAAAGCTTTATAACATCTGGCAATGGCGTTTGAGCATCTACAGCGTGCATTTCAACTCTAGGGGTCATTATCTTGCGTACTGGGGTGTCGCCAAAAGCGAAAATGTTTTTTATCATTTGCTTTTCTTCTTCTTCCAAGGCATCTTCGCCTTTTTCATCGTTAACGGCCTTGCGCATGGATTCGGTTAAAAAGGAGAGTCTGGAGTCGTAACCCGAAATACTTAAAATGCAATCTTGAAAAAATATTGAAATTTTTGCGCTAAGCAGGAATATGTAGTAAAGGGCATTGTACGTTTTTATGCAGAATTTCGAAAGCGTATCTGAAAATATGGTAGCCAGAATTTCCGTGAGGAAAAAAATGAAAAAGTATATGCCAACAAAAATTGCAAACCACAAATACCAACTAGCTGCAAACTCCAAACCCAAAAGCGTTGCGGCAATAAAACTGGGAAAAAATGTGCCTTGAAAAACAATTTCCCTGAATTCGCGTTTTTCCATTATGCTTTCTATTTCCTCATACACTTCGCTTAAGTCTGCGCTACGGCGCAAATGAATGCAACCAAAAACTTTGCTTATTAGAGAGTGAACAAAAGCTAAAAGCAGCAATGCTACGGAGCTTGCAAAAATCAAAACATGAATCGTTGTACTGTCAGGGTCCATCAATATTTGGCCTATTGGGTGTTACCCATTATTTACGCGACCTCTTATATTGCAACAATTTATATGCAAGGCAACTTTTAGGATAGCGAAAAAAATGGGAATAATTTTCTGTTATTATGCTAAATCTCATGCTATAAATATAGAAATATTTTGGAATACAACGTCTGGCTTGTTCACTTGGAGCCTCTGGCGGAGGCTTGCTTTCAATCGTGGCGGCCTGCCAACATCCCCAAAAGCCTCTCATCAAGAAAAGCGAGCGCACGTTCCCGAAGTTCATCAGGAACGCCATAGTATGCCTCCGCAATGCTGCCTGCAATAGCGGCAATTGTATCTGAATCTCCGCCGATTGATACCGCATTTCTAATAGAGTCCTCAAACGAGTTGGATTCAAGGAACGCCATAATAGCCTGCGGCACCGAGCCTTGACACGATGAATTGAATCGGTATTTGGCGCGAATTTCGTCAAGCGTAAAATTCATTGGATAGTAATTATCATTCACATAGTTGCGGATATCAAGAATGCTGCTTCCATTTTTTGCAAGAAAAATACAGACAGCGGTCGCCTCCGCACCCTTAATCCCCTCGGGATGATTATGCGAAACTTCCGTAACCTTGCGAGAAAGCAATTTCGTTTCATCAAGAGATTTTGCTGCAAGCCCGCAAGCTGAAACGCGCATCGCTGCCCCGTTGCCGTATCCGCAATTAGGATACAACGCCCCACAGCCTGCATGGATTTGACAGCTGTCTCGCCAACAATATCACCGATAATAGCTCCAAGCATTTTTCGCCCCCGCCCCCAAAGCGCCTTTCAGGAATACAAATTGGAGTGAGATCTATGTAATGGTGTCAACTGCTGGCCCGAAACGACTACCAAGGAATCAA
>WRMM01000351.1 GCA_009777135.1 Candidatus Fibrimonadales bacterium | reverse complement strand
ATTGGGCAAGGTTAAATATTTTGTTTTTAAAAACAGCTTGCCAACAACGTAGGTCACAGGGTCAACAACAACAATTGCCGTGGTTGGCACGCCTGCGGTGTACAATTCTAAAACTGCGGTGCCGGGCATGCAGAATGCGGCGGTGGCGCCTTTAAAAGAGCAGTTGCTTGGTTTTAGAGTAACGGGAAAATGTTGCCCTATATTTTTGTTTAAAAAATCCAAAACCTCTTTGCGCGGCGCAACGAATAGGGCGTTTTCGTGTTTTTTTGCGATTTCAATGTATTTTGGCAAATTCCGCTTTATTTGCGGAATCCTGCTGCCGGGTAAAAATAAAACCTTGCTCTTAAACTCTTCGCAAATTTGAAGGTTTGAAAAGCACGGATGCTTTACTACGCTTGCTTTTGCGCCGAATTGCTCATAAATTTTCCTTTCAAAATCAAAAAACACTCCAACCTTCACGCCTTTGAAATATTTCCCTCTATACCTTTTCCATGCCCAAATTTTGGGTGGCGCAATATAAAAAATCGGTTTGTTCATTTTCTTTGCAAGCCGCATTAAAGGCAAATTCATTCCGGGATAATCTATGCAAATAAGAGCCTTGCAATTTTTGCTCTGCAGCATTTTGCAGAGCTTCCTTTTTATTGAAAACAATTTAGGCAGCTTTTTAAACACATCAAAAAATCCATTAACCGCCATATCCTCAAAATTAGCTACCGCTTTCAAGCCCGCGTTTTGCATCAACGAACCTCCAGTGCCAATTGCCTCATACCCTCTTTTCAAAACTACCCGAACAGCATCTTCCCCCAAAACATCTCCGGAATCTTCCCCCGCCACTATTAATATAAATTTAGACCTTTGTTCTAAAGTTTGTACCCTATCACTTGCTCTCATGATAATCTTCTTCAGCGTTAATTCCCCATAGCGCGGTTTTATCGGTTGAACCGCTGTGAATTGCCTTAACCGCTTCCAATGCGCTTAACATAGAATGATCCATGTTATTATACCTATGCATTCCGTTTCGGCCTATCAAAAACAAATTATCAATGCCATCTAGCCAAGCCCTCAATTCGCCGAATTTATTGTATGTTCCAAAATACGCTGGGTAGGCTTTTTGAACTTTAATCACAACGCTATCCAGAACACTCTCTTTCTTTGCTATGCCAATTTTCTCCAACTCGTTTATAGCCAATTTCGAGAAAACTCTATCGCTCAAATTCCAAAGGTCGTCCCCTTCGTTTGCAAAATATTCCATGCCAATCCAAACTTTATCCTTATCTTTTACTAAATGCTCGCTCCAATTATTGAAAATTTGCAGCCTCCCAACTTTCACATCATTTTCTTGCACATAAATCCAATTGTCCTTAATGTTGCCAACTTCAAGCTTATCCAAAAGCATGCCAACCGTTATAAAATCCCTATACACCAAACCATTCGCAATGTCTTTAATGTTTTGCGGAACGTCATCTTGCATTGCATTAACCAAATCCTTAACCGGCATTGAACTGAGGATATAATCGTATTCTTTTAAATTTAATTTTTCAATCTTCGTATTAAACTTGATTTCTCCGCCCATTTCTATAACTTTATCTGCCGCACGCTGCCACAAATAACCAGGGCCAAATTTCGGATACCAAAATTCTTCTATTAAACTTGTTTCATTGCTGTTCTTAAACAAAGCATGCTTTATTGTTTTTGCAATGCTAAGCCCCTTTATTCTCTGCGCCCCCCATTCTGCCCCTATTTGCTCGCAAGGAATGCCCCACACCTTTTCCGTGTAATCTTTAAAGAATGTTAAATAAAGCTCTTTGCCAAAACGGTTCAGCATAAAATCTTGCAAATTCTTTTCTGGCTTAACCTGGAACACGCAAGATTTTAAATAACTCATGCCAATTTTCATCATTCGCCAAATGCCAAGGCCTTTTATGGTGTTTGCATTTAACGATACAGGATAGTCAAAAAATTTTCGCAAATAAAGAATGCGAGAAAGCCTTGGGCGCAAGAGCATTTCGCCATCTATTTCTTTCCACCAGTTCATAACCCAATCGTTTTTGCTAAAGAACCTGTGGCCGCCAATATCCATGCGGTTGCCATTGTACTCCGCCGTGCGGCTAATTCCGCCAACAAAAGATTCCTGCTCAACAACTATTGGGTGAACATCGCCTTTTTTCAAAAGCTCCAATGCAGCAGTCAAGCCGGCAGGGCCGGCGCCAATTATAAGAGCAGTTTTTTTCATGCTACCTAATCTTCACCGCAAAAGCGGATATATTATATAGTGAAAGTTCTCTCGCTTTATCTTCTGCATCGGATTTCTTTTTAAAATGGCCACCCCGCAATTTGTAAAAGGGGGCATCGAAAACCATGTGAATGCCGTACCCAGTTTGAGCCTGGAGCTTAGCCCTGCGGGCTTGCGCCGCATCGAAGTTTGCCAGAGCATCGAACTGGAGAGTATAGACTTCATCCTTGCCTTGCGTTTGGCTGCCTTGCGCAGTTTCGTTATAACTAACGCGGTAAGAGGAATCTAGGTCTGGCAGCCTGAACTCGTTAGCCCTGAAAAGCGAATCAATATCTGTTGGAGCTGTGTCTTGAGCAAAAACATAAACAAATAACGTTAGAAA
>WRMM01000350.1 GCA_009777135.1 Candidatus Fibrimonadales bacterium | reverse complement strand
CCAATGGAGGCTCGAACAGACGGCGGATACGCCCCTGAAAGAATACGAAATTACTTTGCTTTATGGCAAAAATATACCCTTTTTAGCGAATTATACCCCAAACCCAAAGCGAGTTAATCTGAATTTTACTATATTCAATTTCAAATGCGAAAAACCATATTTTTAATTGATGATGACTTGACCAGTTTAACAATGGGCAAAAACATTTTGGCTGAGAACTACAATGTTTTTACTTTTAACTCTGGTGAGCGAGTTTTGAAAATGCTGGAAAAAAATATTCCAGACTTGATTCTTTTAGACATTGAAATGCCTGAGATGAATGGCTATGACGTTATAAAAATCATAAAAAACAAGGAAGAAACCAAAAATATCCCTGTTGTTTTCTTAACGGCAAAAGACGATTTTGAAAGCGAATTCAAAGGCCTGTCTCTGGGAGCTATAGATTACATAACAAAACCATTTGAGCCTTCGCTTTTGTTGAAACGCATAGAAAGCATCAACTTTAAAGGATAGCATCCAATGTTCAAAAAAATCATAGCGATTTTTGAAGCACATGGCGATGAATCCAGCCGCGATACTTTTAATGGCGAGCTTAACTACGAGGCTGGCAAACTTTTCTTTACGATATTAATATCCATGGTGGCATGGCTGCCTTATATTCAAAGCGACTTGGAATTGCACCAGTTCCCTGCATTGGCTGTTTCAATAAGGATTGGGTTGAGCTTGGTAAGCGCTTGTTTGATTGCGTTAAAATTCACAAGCTGTTTCAGGAACCGCCCAGACATAATGCTGAAGATAATGATTGGGTATCTTTACCTAGGAACTTCGCTGGTTACAGCTACGGCTGGCGAGTTTGCAAGTTCATACATAGGCGGGTTTTGCTTTATATTGATGATAACTACTTTTACGCCCTTTTCTTTCAAAGTCAAGATTGTGTATTCCGTTGTTCCGCTTTTATTGTTTTTTACGGTAGGAATATTAGCGAATATAGACTATTCAAACGCTTCTATTAAGTATTCTATAAAAGATTTATTTTCTACATTTTTGGTCAGCATTTTTCTTTCTTTTATTTTAAATAATATAAAACATCTGTTATGGAAACAGCGGAAAGAAATTAAAGATATGGCTATTCAGAATGAAAAAAATCTTGCGACTATTTCCAGCCTAGCCGAGAAAGCAGAGGCCGCATCTAAAGCAAAAAGTATTTTTTTAGCGAGAATGAGCCACGAAATCAGAACGCCTATAAACGCTATAACAGGCATGACTGAACTTACCCTGCGTGAGAATATACCTTCTGCCGCGCTGAAACATGTTTTAACCATCAAACAGGCAAGCACAAATCTTTTATCGCTAATCAATAACATTTTGGACTTGTCAAAAATTGAAAGCGGAAAATTGGAAATTGTTCCCGTAGATTATCAGTTTTCATCTTTGATAAGCAATGTTGTTAGCATAATCAGAATGAAGGTTATGGATTCCGATACGCAGTTCATGGTAAATGTAGACGGCAATATACCGGACGTGCTTTTTGGCGATGAAATAAAAATTAAGCAAATACTGTTTAATATTTTGAGCAATGCGGTAAAATATACTGAAAGAGGTTTTATATCCCTTACGATAAACGGGGAAACAATTGCTCAAGACACAATTATTTTAACCATAAAAATTGCCGACAGCGGCAAGGGCATAAGACAGGAAGATACTGCAAAACTTTTCAATGATTTTGTTCAGGTAGATTTAGCCGCCAACAAAGGCATTGAAGGAACAGGGCTTGGGCTTGCCATAACAAAAAGCTTTGTAAATGCAATGAATGGAGACATAAGCGTTGAAAGCGTGTATGGCAAAGGCAGCACATTTACCATTACATTGCCGCAAAAAATAAGTTTGCGCGAATCTTTGGCAAGCACTGACGCGCTTGTTATTAGATTCAGCGCTCCAAATGCAAAAATTCTTATTGTTGACGATATAAACACGAATTTGATAGTAGCCGAGGGTTTGCTGCAGCCATATAAAATGCAAATTGATACACGCTCAAATGGCGCTGAAGCAATTAGAGCGATAAAGGAAAATCGCTATGATTTAGTGTTTATGGACCACATGATGCCAGAAATGGACGGCATTGAAGCGACAAAGCACATAAGGGAATTAGACTCCCCGGATTCATATTATCAAAATTTGCCTATTATTGCATTAACCGCCAATGCTATTTTGGGCGTAAAAGAAACATTTTTTGCAAATGGTTTCAATGATTTTTTATCAAAGCCTATTGATACAATAAAATTAGATGCTCTTTTAGAGAAATGGATTCCAAAAGAGAAACAGAAAGGAGAAAACGAAATGGCTGCAGTTAGTGAAAGTGATTTAAGCGCTGACATGAAAATTGAGGGAATAGATGTTGAAAAAGGCATCGCAATGTCTGGCGGAATACCAGAATATTATATGCGAACGCTTTGTGTATTTTACAAAGACGGAATGCAAAAAATTGAAGAAATTAAAAGATGCTTGGAAGCAAACGATTATCTTTTATATACAACCTACGTTCATGCCTTAAAAAGCGCAACTGCAAGCATAGGAGCCAGCGATTTGTCTAAAACTGCAAAAGAGTTGGAAATAGCGGGAAA
>WRMM01000349.1 GCA_009777135.1 Candidatus Fibrimonadales bacterium | reverse complement strand
GTGATGGGGCTTATTGCGCCAGTGGGGCAAACTTCTGAACATTTCACGCATTCGGGGCGGCAATAGCCTCGCTCAAAAAACATGATGGGTTTTGTTTTAAGCGGACTCAGCACTTGATTTGGGCAAACCGATACGCAGAGCGAGCAGCCAGTGCAGCGGTCGTGAAAATTTTTCCAGCTAATTGCGCCTGCCGGAACTATTGGCTTTGTGCGCTGTTGCGGAGCTTTTTTGTCTTCTAAGCGAGCAAGGCCGCCGTCAAATTCATTAGCTGCGGCACGAGTTGCAAAACTAGATGCCAGCAATGCGGTTCCAACCATAATGCCGCGACGTGTTTGACCTTCTGCGCTAAGCTTGTCTGGCAATTTGGGCGATGTGTATTTTATGGATCCCGAAGGGCAGCTTTCAATGCAGTTAAAACAGGCAACGCAGCGAAAGCCGTCAATTTCCAATGTGCTTGGGTCAATGCAGCCCGCTTTGCAATTTTTGGCGCATATACCGCAATGCTTGCATTTCTCTTTGTCAATGCGCGGTTTTAGAAGAGAATAATATTTGGAAATCAAGCCAAGAAAAGCGCCAACGGGGCAAATGCTGTTGCAATATCCGCGCCCGCTTTTATATGCAAAAGAAACCACTGCAACAAAGGTTAAAATCGCTAAAACCAGCATGGTTGAGCCTCTCAGCCATATATCCGTGGTATAAAAGGCGTAGCTGTCTGCGCGTTCCGCAAAATAAGCAAGCAGATTGTTTCCGTATTTATAAACAGGACCAAAAATCTGCGAAACCATTCTTCCAAACATGCTATAAGGGTCAAGCAAGTTGACAAGGCCGCCTTTGCCAAAAAGCAACGGCAAAATAAATACCGCAATCAAAACATAGCGCAAAACAACCAATGCCTTGCGTGGCGGGCGGTAAGAAAAACGATTTTTCTTTAGCCGCAGCCGCGAAATTATGTCTTGGAAAACCCCCAGCGGGCAAATCGCAGAACAATAAACGCGCCCAAGGATCAGCGTTAAAAATATTATGCCCAAAACAATTGCAAGCTGCGTGGCAAGGAGCGCAGGGACCAGCTGAACTCTGGCGCACCATCCCAAATAAGCATGAACAGTTCCTGTAAAGTCAAGGAAGAGCGCCGCAACAGCGATAAAAAAGAACAAAGCAAGAATAACTCTAATTTTTTTCAGCATAACAATACCCTACGCATCCCTCTTCAAATTTTCAGTAAATTTATCAATACGCTGCATTTCTATGGGAATATTAATTCTTTGCGGGCAATTTTTCACGCATGCCGAGCATCCAGCACCAATGCATCTGCTTGCTTGCCGCTCAGGCGCTATTTTGCGGTTTTTGCTGACAAGAAATGCGCGGCGCGCGCGGCGGTAATCTGCATCTTGTTTATCTTCGGGATAGTTGCCTTCGTTCAGGCTGCGGTTAAAGTGCGTGATTATTTCCGGTATGTCTAAGCCATAAGGGCAGGGCATGCAGTATTGGCAATTTGTGCAGGCTATGTTTTTATAATCGCGTGCAATTTGAGCCGCATGTTCAAGCACGGCATGTTCTTTTTCGGCAAGCGGAACGAGCGGCGAGTAGGTGCGTATATTGTCTTGCAAATGCTCCATAAAGGTCATGCCGCTAAACACGGTAAGCACGTTGGGGAAATCTCCCGCAAAGCGGAAAGCCCACGAAGCATCGCTTGCATCTGGGTCTGCCTGCCTCATCATAGCTTTGGCTTTGTAGTGCGGCATTGCAAGGCGGCCGCCCAAAAGCGGTTCCATAATCACGGCTGGAATATTTTTTTCAGCAAGTATCTCATATTGGCGTTTGGCATTTATGCTTGTGCGGCCAGGATTATCAACATGATCCCAATCCAGATAATTCAGCTGAATCATCACAAAATCCCAATCATATTTGCCAGACATCATGTATTCAAAAAAATCGCCGTCGCCATGAAACGACCATCCAAGCTGGCGTATGCGTCCAGCTTCTTTCTCTTTGAGCAAAAAGTCAAGAACGCCGTTGTCAATAAAGCGTCCGTTGAAATTGTTATGGTTTCCAACGTTGTGCACAAGGTAATAATCAATGTAATCCGTTTTCAAATCTTCAAACTGTTTCTTATACATTTTGAGCGAGCCTTCGTAGCTCCAGTCGCTCTGATTAGACATTTTTGTGGATATTAAATATTTGTCGCGCGGATGGCGGCTAAGAGCCGTTCCGGTTGCGCTTTCGGAAAATCCCTTGCAATACCTAGGCGATGTGTCAAAAATATTAACGCCATGGGCAATGGAAAAATCCACCAGCTCATTTACAGCCTCTTGGTCAAGGTCATTATCGCCAGCCAAAGATTCCCTTTGCGCCCTAGCTACCCTTGGAAGCCTCATCATGCCGAACCCTAAAAGCGAAACATTGTTCCCATTTTTAGGGTCAACCCTGTAAGTCATTTTATCCGCAGGCACCGCCTTTTTCGCAGCAGAGCCATCCCTAGAGCCACACCCGCTAAAAGCAGCCATAGCCGCTCCAGCCCCAACAAGTTTAATAAAATCCCGACGTTCCATATAGGTTTAATATAGTAATCGCTGATTTAGTCGCTTTGGGTTTGGGGTATGGGGTATAGGGTATGGGGAATTTCATAAA
>WRMM01000348.1 GCA_009777135.1 Candidatus Fibrimonadales bacterium | reverse complement strand
TATACCCGCACATTTGGTAAAGCGTTTGTATATGGGCTTCTTGAACCTTGCGGGAATTTTTGAAATTGACAGAATATTTTGGAAAATAATCCTGAAAATTCTTGAAATTCTGGCCAATTCTGATTCTGACAAAAAGCAACGGAATTCAGCAATGAGAAAAGTCCCAAACAAACAACAGGAGAACCAAAAATGAAAGCAGCGTTAATTTTAGCGGGCGGATCGGGCAATCGACTTGGAGAGCTTGGAATCCCCAAGCATCTCATAGAGGAGCGGGGTTTGTGAAGGCTTGGGTGCTGCACGGCATAAACGACCTGCGTTTCGAAGATGTCCCCAAGCCCGTTCCCAAACCCGGCGAGGCATTGGTGAAAGTCAGATGCGCCGGAATATGCTCATCCGACGTCCGGCGCATATTTTCCGAGGGGGCATACAGCTACCCAATCGTCCTCGGCCACGAGTTCTCCGGGGAGACCGAGGACGGCAGGCGCGTCAGCGCGTTTCCGCTGCTGCCGTGCTTCAAATGCGAATCGTGCGAACTAAGGCATTACGAAACCTGCTCAAACTACGGCTACATCAGCTCACGTCGAAACGGAGCCTTCGCCGAATACGTCGCCGTGCCGGAATGGAACCTTGTCGAGATTCCAAGCGGCATGAGCTTCGAGGCTGCCGCTCTGCTTGAGCCTGCCGCCGTTGCTCTTCACGCGGCGAGGCGGCTTGACCTGCATGGCGTGCGGAATGCAGCGGTGATAGGCAACGGAATCATAGGCAGGCTGGCGGCAAGGTGGTTTGAGATTTACGGCGTTGCCAACGTTGAGCTGCTCGGCCGCGATGACAGGCAGGGCTTTGCCCATTATGATGCCTGCATTGATGCCGTAGGCAGCGCGGAGGCATTGGCACGCTGCATTGAGGCAGTGCGCCCGGGCGGTCAGATTGTGCTTGCGGGCAACCCGGATGCGGATTTTTGCCTGGGGCAAAAATTATACTGGCAAATACTGCGCAAGCAGATCGCTCTGCGAGGCTCATGGAATTCGCGCTACCCAGCCGACTGGCAAAGGGTGATTGAGCATGCGGGCAAGCTGTGGCTGGATGGATTGATAAGCGACCGCTGTTCACTCGGGGAGCTTGGAAAGGCGGCGGACATGGTGAGGAACAGGAAAAGCGGGAGGTATTGCAAAGTGGTGGCGGCAGTGTGAAAGATTTTCTACATTAATAATCTAAACAACATGGAGCCGCTTTAAAAACAATTATGAAAACCCTCAAAAAGAATTGGTCGCCTCAGACTAAGGATTTGAGTTTTCTTAGCGAAGGTGAAAGTTATACAATAGAATTTAAGGAATCTGCTGACAAGTCATTGGCCTCCGAAGTTTGTGCATTTGCCAATGCTTCTGGCGGACGGCTATTCATTGGCGTGAATGACAGCGGAAAAATTTTAGGCACAGACACAAGTAATTTAGCCCGCTCAAGAATACAGGATACTATTAATCAAATTGAACCACGCTTGGCAGTTTGATAAATTTAAATTGCGCTGCCTATGTTGCCGACAAATTATGTTTTACAAATGCAGGCGCTTTATTTTTCAGAATAAATGATGAAGATGTAAAATTCCGTCATGCAGGAATTGTTTGCGCTTTGTATAAAGGGATAGACAAGACCTATATTATTGACGCAAAAGAACTCAACAGTGATATTATCAGTAATGTGGACGAGTCACTTGCGTTTTTGAAACGTCATTTGAATATTAGTTATAAAATTGAGACCTTGCAACGCGAGAATATCCTCGAATTACCGGAAGATGCTTTGAGAGAAGCTGTCGTCAACGCTGTTTGTCATAGAAATTATTTTGAAAAAGGCGCAAGGGTTACGGTGGAAATTTTTGATGACCGCGTTGAGATTACCAATCCTGGAGGCGTATGCAAAGGCATTACTTCTAAAAACTTTGGAAAAATAAGTCTCACAAGAAATTCGGTTATAGCCAGTATGCTATACCGAATTGATTATATTGAGCAAATGGGCACTGGCATTTTGCGAATGAAAAATGCCGCAAAAAACGCAAACGTGGCTGAACCAAAATTTGATTTGCATGATTTTTTCAAGGCGACTTTTTTGCGAAATCAAGCTTTCGAGCAAGTTACCCCGCAAGTTAGAGAATTATTGAAAATTTTCAAAGGAGAAATGAATAGAACGGAAATTCAAGAGAATTTAAATCTAAGCGACAGAGAAAATCTTAGGCTGAATTACATTCAGCCTGCATTAAAACAAGGATTTATAGAACTTGTCTATCCAGATCGCCCCAACCATCCACAGCAAAAATATCGATTGACAAAAATTGGCAAAGGTTTGTCATAAACTCAATTTTCTACATTGCCGCTTATGACTAACCCTCTAGTTTCCATCGTAATCCCTGTGTGCAGCGGCGCAAACTACCTTCGTTATGCTATAGACACGCCGCATATAAAGGTGCTGAAGTTTATGCTTTTGAGCCGACAAATGAAACTTTTGAATTGCTGAAGCAAACAGCCGAGCTGAACAAGCCGCGCAAAATATATCCTGTAAAAAAAGCATTGAGCGAGATATGCTAAAAGGAGCAACAAATGTGTTAAAAACATTCGCCCCCAAGCTTTCAATCTTCACATATCATCGCCCAGATGA
>WRMM01000347.1 GCA_009777135.1 Candidatus Fibrimonadales bacterium | reverse complement strand
TAAGCGGAATTATTTGGGTTCAGGCTATATATGCTGAATCAGATAATATCCCCCAAACCCCATACCCTATACTCTATGCCCCAAGTCTTTTGCCGCCAAACTTTCCTTTGCCTCATATACCTCCTGAGCGAGACTACTTTTACCTCAAATCGCTGCTGCCTAGCACCGTGCATCCTCCATTTTATATGCCTTATGAAGGAATTATTCCTCAAAGCGAAGAAGCTTTGAAAACAGTATCTGATGAAGAGGCTTTGAAAAAAATGTCTAAAGATGACTTGTTTCGCATGGTTTTTAACAAGGAACCGCCCTTGCGTGCACGAGACTACATAGTTCGCCTTTTTGTTGACGAAATTGATTTTGGCGAAATACAGATTTTGCACAAGGAGGATTTTTCTGCGTTTGATTTCTATTCTTTTCCCTTTTCCCATTACTTGGACACTCTCCTAAGCGAGGATGGGCGGCTGAAAACAAATGGCTTGGATGGCCATTTCAACAGCCTTCGCATGGATTCGCTTAATTTTGCCCTGAACCTTGACGATATGAATTATGAACTGCGTGTTTATGTGCCGCCTGAGCTAAAAAAAATGCAGCACACCATGCTAAGAAGCGAAAGTTTTAAAAGAGGCCAGCTTGCAAAGCCTGCCAAATTCTCTTTTTACGTTAATATGGAAGCAATGCAGCAATTCTACTGCATGGAATATTTAAAGAAAAAAGACACGGAGCTAACTTTATCTGAATGGATGAACGACCTCAGCGGATGCAACAGAATTCCTGTTTCTTTGGGTTTGAACGGTGCTGCCGCAGCAAAGGGCTGGGTTTTGGAAGGCTACGGAAACATCAGAGAGCCGCAACAAGGGCAAAGTTTTACCAGAGACAATATAAAACGCGGCGATTTCAGGCTTGTTCACGATATGTATAGCTCGCTGGCACGTTTACAGCTTGGAGATATAAACCCTGCCTCTTACGGTTTAACGGGCGGCGAGACCATGGGCGGAGCACGCTACGAACGCAACGAGCGTTTTTTTGCCAACAACCCTGCCGATGACCGCTATAAAATTAATTTTACCTTGGCACGGCCAGCGCAGGTGGAAATCCATATAAATGGCAGAGTGGCACGCCGTTTGTATTTGCATGCAGGCCAGCATGAGTTAAACGGCATAAGCGGGCAGCAAGGCGTAAATTCCGTTCAAGTGTTCATAACCCAAGAAGACGGCTCTTTTATGGCAATTCCTTATGAATTTGAGCTAGGCAATTCCAGAAACCTGCTCAAAGGCGAAAGCCGTTATTCAGTGAGCAGCGGATTTCGCCGTTCCCCGGGCTTGGAAAGCGACAAATACAGCGTAAACTTGGTTGACCACAATTATCACTTCAATGAGCCTGGTTTTAGCGCGAGCTATCTGTATGGCTTATATCCTTTTCTCAGCACGGGCATAAGCGGTCAGGCATCTTTGAGCAACATTGCAGTTTCTCCGCAAATTTTACTAAACGCAGACAGCGTTAGCTGGTGGGAGCTTAATGCCTTGGCAAATTACGCAGACAGCAGCAAATTTGGCTACGGAGCAGGGCTTAGATATAACCGCAGAATTGACAAAATAAACTTTTTGCTAGACGGGCGATACCAAAGCGAAGCTTACAACCCTGGCTTGTTCAAAAGCTATGCATCTCCAAGCACAGAATATTTTGTGCTTTCTGGCAAAGCGAGCTTTAGAGTGCTGAGAGGGGGAATTTCAGCCAACGCAGGGCTTTCCCTCAACAGAAAAGATGAAAAAGACAGCATTCATTACCTCTTAAACTACCGCTACGGAGCAGATTTATCCCAGTCAATTTACGGGATTTCGTTCCGCACGGGAATGGAGGCAATTGTGAAAAAAGGGGAGTTTGAGCCTTTTGTTTATTTCAATGCCAGCTATTCTTTTGGAATGGACAGGCATAATTTTGCCTTTGCGAATGAACTTGCCCGCCGTCCGGTTTATGTGCCTCCTGTTTACGATATAGAAATGCTCTACGACGAACTGAACGCCCCCACGGAGTTCAGCATAAACGAAACGCCAGGCCACACAAAATACGAGTGGAAAAACCACTCCAACCTAAGCTGGAACTACACTACCGGCGGAGTTGGCAACGGGTTTCGCAACTATTCCGCAGGGCTTGGCATGTACGACGACTTCAACAGCCGCGTTTCTGCCCAGCACTCCTACAACCGCGCCCAGATTTTTGCCAACTACAACATAATTGACTTTGACATGGAATACAGCAATATCCGCAATCACTTTGTACATGCCTCGGGCGGAGTGTCCTTTATGTTCGCAGACGGCTTGTGGGCATTTGGCCGCCCGGTAAGCAACGGCTTTATGCTTGCAGATGTGCAAAACGGCTTAAAAGGCTCAACAGTTCATGTAAACTACTCTGAATTCTTCAAAAACGAATACAGCAAAAGCGGCTGGCTGGGCGCCGCCTACTACAACCAAATCTCAAACTACCGCCCCAACGAAATTAGAGTGAGCCTAACCAACATGCCTCTAGGTTCTTGGCTTGAGCAAGACATTTATTATTCAATGGGAGCCTACAAACAGGGCTACGCCGTGCGTTTGGGCAACGTTGCCAGCGTTTTGATGCAGGCAAGGCTAGTAAACGAAAACGGCGAATCCATGCCCTACGTTT
>WRMM01000346.1 GCA_009777135.1 Candidatus Fibrimonadales bacterium | reverse complement strand
TCTGTTGTTAATGCGAAAAAGGCGATACCAACAAACAAAGTTGATGCATCGTTTTTTATCGATAATCTTTCGAGCTTAGTTTTAAGCGAGCGGTATGCCGCAGCTAAGGCTCTAAGTTATTTTGATAAATCCAGGGCAGAAAAGACTTTGCTTTCGAAGCTGCGCGATGAAAACGAACATATCTACGTTAAGTTAGAAGCCGCCGCAAGTTTATCAAGATTCGGAAATACAGAAGGATATAGCTTTATACAGCAATGCTTGGCGGATAACTATTTGCAAAATGTACTCGAAGCCGTTATTGTGTTGGCTGAAATCTGTTCTGTGGAATCATGTAAAATGCTGTGTGATGTATTGCTTGATGAACGCCACGATCAGGAAATTCGTGCCGGAGCAGCTTGGGGGCTTGGGGAACAGCAAAACAGCATGGCGCTGCTGGCAATAACAAAGAGCTTCAATTCAGTTGAAGAAAACATAAGAATTGAAGCAGCGAGAGCATTAGCAAAGTTCACAAATCTTTATAGCAACGATATATTAAACATATTTTGCAGTGCAAACTCGAATGAGTTGCCGGGAATTGCTTGGGCTCTTTCTAAGTCGGATAGCATTTCGATTGACCAATTAATTTCAAAACTTGATGGAACAGAATTTCGTCAATGGATTTCATATATTATCGGTATGCAAGGCGAAGAACGGTATGTAGCGGAAATAGAAAAACTAAAAGAGCATGATGCCGAGGTTTATTTTGCAGCAACTTTGCTTTGGAAAATAATCAGCAGTTGGGTTTATGGGCTAAAGGAGTATTAAATGTTTGAGAACAGTTATTTATACGCAACTGATAAAGGTAGAGCGATTGTCGGGGATTCACTGGAATTGATGAAAAAAATCCCTGATGATTCTGTTAACCTCGTTATCACATCTCCACCGTTCGCACTGCAACGCCAAAAAGAATATGGAAATAAAGATCAAACCGAGTACATCAACTGGATTCTTGACTTTACTCAGGAAGTACAACGAATTATCAAGGAAGACGGCAGTTTCGTTATTGACTTAGGCGGTGCATATCAAAGAGGAATACCCATTCGTTCGCTATATAATTTTCGACTTTTGTTAAGTATGTGTGATGAACAAGGCTGGAAACTTGCCGAGGAATTTTTTTGGTTTAATCCTGCAAAACTACCATCGCCTATTGAATGGGTAAATAAAAGAAAAATTAGAGCCAAAGATTCTGTGAATACCGTGTGGTGGTTGTCAAAATCGGATTTTCCAAAAGCGGATGTTCGTAATGTGCTTACAGAATATTCGGGAAGGATGAAAAAACTTTTAGAGGACAGTTCAAAGTTCTACACTCCTAAAAAGCGACCCTCTGGACATGACATTAGCTATAGTTTTGCGAAGGACAATGGGGGAGCTATCCCCTCCAATCTCTTGCAGATTCCAAATACAGACAGTAATTCACAATATTTAAGCTACTGTAAATTGCTCAGCATTAGTGCGCATCCAGCACGTTTTCCTTCTGCATTGCCGGAGTTTTTTATTAAGATGCTTACAGATGAAAACGACTTAGTTCTTGATATTTTCGCCGGATCGAACACAACTGGCTGGACAGCTCAAACGCTTAACAGAAATTGGCTATCTTTTGAACTTGAACAACAATACTTGGCGGCATCTGCATTTAGATTTTTAGCAAACTTACCGCAAGATGAAGCTATTTCCATACATCAGTCATTACTAAATAATAGCGGGGCGAAAATTAACCTGGTTAATGATTCATTTTTTCCACTTTCAAGCCGGCATTTTGAGACAAAATCAAATTCGTCGAATGCAAATATTGTTGTCATGCCTCAAATTAGCCTATTTGATTCTATATGAAGTTTGAGGGATAGTGAGTATTTATGTTGCTTACCGATGTTAAAAACATAACTATTATATCGACGCGCCGATGGAGTTACTGGACATTTTGGTATAACGGACGCGCTGTGTATTTCGGACGCGCAATGCGCGCCCCTACATATATTGACGCGCCGGTTGTTTGGACATTTTGGTATAACGGACGCGCAATGCGCGCCCCTACAATTACATTGCCTTTTCAGATTCATTAATATCAAATTGTTTTAAGGAGGGTTTTACATGTACTTGACGGAAAAAGAAATTTTCTCCCAGCAGGAAGCGTTGGAAAAGACTTTTGATTTAATAATGGAAAAACGCGCCGAACTGGCCGGATTTTTCGCGCCGCCCGCGCGGCGGTATGTATTTTTCGGCTGCGGCTCCAGTTATATGATCGCCAAAAGCGCCGCGAAAATGTTCGCCCTGAAACGCGGCGTGGAGGCTTATGCAATTGCCGGCGGCGACTATCTGCTGAACCCGGATTTGCACCAGCCCCTTGCGGAGGACGCCGTGATAGTTTTTCTGTCGCGATCGGGATCGACGAGCGAAATATTAAGGGCGGCGGAGGAATTGCGCAAACTCGGAAACAAATCGCTCGTATCCATTACGATGAAGGAGAAAAGCGCGCTTGAAGATCTCTCGGATTATACGCTGATCATCCCCTGGGCGTTTGACGAAAGCGTATGCCAGACGCGGACCGTCACAAACTTTTACGCGTTAAGCATTCTGCTCTCGGCAATTTACGACGGGAACGAGGCGCAAATAGACGACGTTTCAAA
>WRMM01000345.1 GCA_009777135.1 Candidatus Fibrimonadales bacterium | reverse complement strand
AGAGAGTCGCTACCTCTTGCTTGCTCATGGCAAAAGACATTTTTCCTACAATATCTTTTTTAACATTGACGTCCATGCGAAGGCTTTGGCTTGTAAGCTCGTCTGGTATAACGGAGTTTTCGCCTGCAACAAGCCATTGAAGCTGAAAATCAACAGCGCGAGAAAGCACCGTTGTTACAACGCTGGAAGCCTGCTCGCAAATTATTTTGAAGAATGAGCGCGCCGCCTCTGCTGTATTTTCAACAGGAGTTGGACCCGCTGAAGCTGCTGCGCCGCTATCACCGCCAAGCAAACTCTTGGTGAGCAGGTCTATTTCTTCTTGGCTTAATATGCCGCCATCATCTGCCATAAGCACCTCTTTTAATCATCATCGCCCACCTCTCTGTCTATAATGCCTGTTATTTGGAAAGACTTGTTTCTGCCTACAACGCTGGGTTTCCCTAGGAATTTTGGGCGGTCTTCTATGTACATAACCAAATCGGATTGCGCAAGTTTATCTAAAACCATAACATCCCCAACGCTTAGCTGCAAAAAATCCCGAACGGAAAGCTGCGTTGCGCCAATTTCTGCGCGAAGCATTGCATTTGTGCTGGAAAGCTCTCGCTCCACCATTCTGCGAGTTTCTTGCGTTGTTGTTTTTTGAGCGGAAATCCAAGATTCGCCGGAGAGCTTGTCTATAATGGATTCCAAAAGAATAAACGGAAAGCAGAGACTCATTAAGCCTGAGCCTGTGCGAGTGCGAACCTCAAGCGTGATTAGAACAACGGTATCGCCTGGAGGAGCAATCTGCACGAATTGCGGATTAATTTCGTAGTTCTCAATTTTTGGAGAAAAAATCCCTATGTTTTCCCAAACAACTTTTAAATCTGCAAGGGAGCGTTCAATAATCTTGTATATAACCGTTTTTTCAATATCCGTAAGCTCTCGGTTGGTAGAGTCTACCGTGCGGCCTTGTCCTCCAAACAGGCGGTCTAGCATAATGAATATGAGCGATGGGCTAACATCAAAAATTGCGCTTGATTCCAACGGTTCCATTTGAAACACATATATGCAGCTTGGAGTGGGAATGCTTTTAATAACTTCGCCGTAAGTTAGCTGCTCAACGTTTTGCAGATTAATTTCAACGTTTGTTCTTAGCAGGCTCATGAGCGTGGTTGAGAGCAAGCGGGCATAGCCCTCGTGCAAATTTCTCAGGGTGCTTATCTGGTCTTTTGAAATTCGGTCTGGGCGTGTGAAATCATAAAGATTCACGGATTTTTTGCTATCTGACCTTGTTGGCGGCAATTGAAAAGATTGAGGCTGCGGCACTGCGCTGGCAGTCTGCATCATTTTGTCAATTTCAGCTTGTGATAGAATATCGCCCATAGCTCCTACTGTATCATAAACGAGTCAAAATAACTGCGACACACTCTGCCCAGTGGCTTGCCGTTTGGTTTGCCATCCACTGTTTTTGGCAAAATTTCATTTACTTCAACAACAATTTGTTCTCTTATTGCTCTTTTTCCTTCATTTGTATTCAGTTCAGAAAGCGGTTTGCTGCTCATTATCTCTATGATGGTATTTTTAATTTGAACGCTGCGAGACTCCAGTTCCATGCCTAGCTTGGTATCTTTCGGATCGTACTCCAATTGAACTCCGCATTTCACAAAACGTCCGTCTTCGCCCCCTATATTTACCGTTACTTCTATGGGAGCGGCAAGCGTTGCGCCTACTCCGCCTGTTTTGCAACCGGCAATTTTCGAGTCATCCGTTTCTTCTTGCTGCTTTTTAAGATTCTTGGTTTCCTCTGTTTCCAAATGTTCTTTTATCATGTTAACGCTAAACATAGCTATTCCAATCATTATACCTATGAATAAAAGCATGATTCCACTAACGATTGCCCATTTTTTTATAGCAGCCTTTCTGCCGTCCTCTACAGGAACAGCAGTGGTTTCGCCAGTTGTTTTTTCATCATCTAGAGCCATTTCAATCCTCGCTAATGGGAGTAATATAGAAAATTACGGCGTGTTGATATAATCCACAAAGATTTGAATGCGGCGGTTTTTGGCTCGGTCTTCTGGGTTTGCATTTGGAGCAATGGGGCGATATTCGCCGTAGCCCACAGCGCTCATGTTTTCTGGCTTAATGCCGGTTTGGGCGGAGAACAGCTGAACAACGGAAAGAGACCTTGCGCTGGAAAGTTCCCAGTTGCTGCGAAAGCGAGCTGAACTTATAGGAACATTGTCTGTGTGTCCCTCAACTCGAACTTTCAAATCTGGGTTATCCTTTACAACATCGCTGATGTCTTTCAAAATTTCTTGGCCTTGCTCTTTGAGATCTGCCGAGCCGCTGGCAAAACCAACCGGGTCGCGCAGCATAATGGCTATGCCTTTCTCTGTAACGTCAACCTTAACTGCGCTTTCCAAATTTTTTGTTTGTATAATTTCTTTTATTTTTTCTGCATCTTTTAAACTTTGTTTTTTTCTTTGCTCATCTCCGGTTTTTTTGGGTATCTCTACAATAGGATGTATTGGAACGGTGGGAAATGTTTCTAAAATTCCAAAAGCGCCCTGCAAACTTTGCACGGTAAGAGCGTATTTGATTGGCTCGAAATTAGCCATGGAAAGTAAAAGAACAAAGAATGTGAGCAACAGGGTTACCATGTCGGAGAACGTAGTCATCCACATGGGT
>WRMM01000344.1 GCA_009777135.1 Candidatus Fibrimonadales bacterium | reverse complement strand
TGGGGTATGGGCAATGCAAAAATATGCCCTTTTTAGCGAATTTAAGCCGTTTTTTGTGAAATTCCCCATACCCTATACCCCATACCCCAAACCCAAAGCGACTTAATCAGCGATTACTATATTATATCCTCGTAATATGGAAAACATAGAAGTTTGGGGAGCGTATGCCCACAATTTAAAGAATATTGACGTTACTTTCCCTATTGGAAAAGCAACCGTCGTTTGTGGGCCTTCTGGCTGTGGAAAATCCAGCCTTGTTTTAGACGTGCTGCATGCAGAAAGCCGCCGCCGCTATTTGGAAACCTTGGGAAGCTCAGCCATTGCCATGCTGGGCGGGCCAAAACATGTTCCAGTTAAAGCAATTCATAATTTAAGGCCCAGCATAGCGCTTGAATGCGGCGATAAGATAATGGCGAAAAAAGCAACGGTATCAAGCCTTGCGGAAATTGCGCCCATGCTTAGAATTTTATTCTCTGAATGCGCAAACCCTGTTTGCTTAGAGTGCAACGCAGAGATGAAATCGCTCACTCCGCAGCAAATGGTAGAAAAACTATCCGCTCTGAGAGAAGGAACAAAACTTCAGATTTTATCCCCCGTAAGCGCAAGCGGCAGAACATTGAGCGAGCTTGCAAAAGTTTATCTGGCGCAGGGATTTGTAAAAGCAATAGCAAATGGAAATGTAATATCTATGGATTTTTTGAGCAAAAATCTAGAAAACCTTGTTCCCAAAGAATTTTACCTGATAGTAGATAGAATCATAGCAAAGGAAAATCAGCGAACTCGGCTTTTGGATGCAATAGAAGCTGCTTTGAAAATAAGCGAAAATTTGGTTTTGGCAGAATTTGAAAATCAAAAATTATTTCTTTCTGCAATTCCGCGCTGCCTGATTCATGGCTGTTCCGCTGAAATTTTAACCCAGCGGCATTTTTCGCCTTGGAGCAATATCGGGCAATGCCCAAAGTGCAAAGGAAACGGTTTGGACTGCCCTGTTTGCGAAGGTTTTCAGCTTAGGGATATAGCCATTCAAAGCAAATGGGAAAAATATTCGTGGAAGTCTTTGCATTCAAAAACATTGCTGGAATTAAACAAGGAATTGCCTCTATATTTAAACCGAGTTCCAGAAAGATTAAAAAATACAGTTTTAGACATTCCGCTTAGAATTTCAATTTTATGCGATTTGGGGCTTGGGCACTTGAGCTTGGGTCGCTTGGCAGAAACCTTGAGCAGCGGCGAAACGCAAAGAGTCAGGCTAGCCGCTCTTTGCACAGGGCATTTAAACGGAGTATTGCTATGCATAGACGAGCCTGCAAGCGGCCTGCACGAACGCGATGTGGAAAAACTATGGAACGTGCTTTTGCAGCTAAAAGCCAACGGCAACACTCTAGCCCTAATTGAACACCACCCAACCATAATAAATCGCGCAGATTACATAGTAGAACTAGGACCAGGAGCTGGGGAGCAAGGCGGAAAAATTATTAATAGAGAATGGAGAATGGAAAATGGAGAATATTCAAAGCTAATGTTTCAAACTTTTAAAGCCAAAAAACCTAGCGAACATAATTCTCAATTAAAAATAACAAACGCCCGCATTAACAATCTCAAAAATTTAAACATTGAAATTCCCATAAACGCTATGACGGTTATTTCTGGGGTTAGTGGCTCGGGAAAGAGTTCGCTTTTATGGGGAGTTATTGAACCGCTTGTTTCCAAAGCTCTTGGGAAAATTGCGAAAAAACCATCTGCAAAATGCGGCAGTTTAAAGAAGCTGCAAGGAATAGAAGCTATTTTGGCGGCAAGAACAGGAAGAGCTTTTGCGCAAAAGCGAAGCACTGTGGCAACGGCTATTGACTTTATGCAAATTTTGAAACATATTTTCGCAAACCTGCCAGAGAGCAAGGTTCGGGGTTATCCAGCGACAAAATTTGGCACGGATAAGCTTGGAGGACGCTGCGAAGCATGCAAAGGCGAAGGTTCTTTGTTTGACCCCAGCGGCTATGAAGAGAGTTTGTGCCCAATTTGCCTTGGCAAAAGATATAGAGATGATATTTTGGAAATTCGTTTTAAACTAATGTCCATAGCCGATATTTTAGATTTATCTGTTTCCAGTGCTTTGGAAGCTTTTGCAAGTTTTGAAAATTTGACTTCCAAGTTAAAACCTCTTGCAGAAACCGGTTTGCATTATTTGCGGCTCGGCCAGCCCACAACGCATCTAAGCGGAGGCGAGCTTCAACGCCTAAGGCTTGCGCAAGATTTGGCAAAAGCCAAACTCCCCCGCACGCTTTACCTATTCGATGAGCCAGCAAGAGGTCTTTCCCTCAAAGACACTACCCTGCTTTTGGATTTGCTAAAGGGCTTAACGCAAAAAGGCCACACCGTCATTGCCATTGAGCACAACAACATGTTCAGGAATCAAGCAGACTATATTCTAGAGCTTGGTCCCGAAGCAGGCGAAGAGGGCGGGTATATAATCTAAAACCAAATATGCACCGCTATGCCAGTAGTCAATAAAACGCTGCCTGCTATAAGCCCAATATTCCCAAGGCTACGAGCATCGTTAGCCTTTTTCAAAGCGGAGTCTCTTTCATTGTCGCTATAAGTTCCGGGCGGCTTTTCCATCATTTTCCTGTAATCGCTGTTGAGTTTGTTAGCCTGCATTTGCTGGTAAGCGCCGA
>WRMM01000343.1 GCA_009777135.1 Candidatus Fibrimonadales bacterium | reverse complement strand
TGCGAGAAGCGATGTACGCCCCTAAGCTCGTCTTGACTTCTAAGTTAATCCAATTGAATTTTTATATATTATAAACTAGAGGAAAAATCTTTATTATAGGATGGAATTATGGAAGTAACAGCCGCACAGCAACCCTTTAATGCAACGCAATTGCATTTGTTGAAGATGTTTTCGTTTACCAAAACGGAACAGACATTGCAGGACTTAAAAAAAATCTGCGAGATTTTTATATTCAGCAGGTAGGGAGTGAGGTGGATCGCACGTCGTATAGATGAGTTATACGAATAGAAGAATTTGTTAAAGAGTTGGAGAGAAAGTGACGACACTACCTATAACACGCGATTTGGAGCAATCTCCTGCCCCCAGCTTTTTTGTATATTGCCGGTTATGAGTCACAAACTAGAGAAAACACTCGCCTTGCTTTTGCTGTTTTTTGCAGCAAACAACATTTATTCGCAAACAATTTCCATAGACGAAAATTTTGGCAGCGAAAATGGAAAAGTGATAATTCCAAATGTAGGAGTTGATTTTTTAACTTTTGATGAACAAGGCAATATTTTTGCGCTTGGAGCTTCTCATCATATTTATCCTGCAATATTTAAAACAGACAAAAATGGAATAATAGACGAACAATTTAGAACAAACAGCGCAGCAGTTTTACAAGAATATGCTTCGTTCGGTGGCTCAAGTCGAAGGCATGGAATTAAACTTACAAACGACAATAAAATTTTAATTGTTTTTTTTGTGGCAGGCGATTGTTCTGAAAGGAGTTGCAGTTCGGGTAAACACGTGATTTTAAGGTTTAACGAAGACGGAAGCCTTGACAAATCTTTTGGCAGTGACGGAGAAATTCTTCTTGATGAACAAAATGTTCGTATTGTAAATACAGATAGCAAAGATTTTATGTTAATTGTTTTTTCTGAAAATTATAACAATGGCTATGAAAATATTAGCCGTTATTATATTTCAAAATACAACGATGATGGCGAAATAGATTTGATTTTTGGAGAAGATGGAAAAGCGTATTTGATAGGCAATCCAACAGGCAATAAGTTTCAAAGATTTCTCCCTAACAGTATAAAAATACTAAAAGATAATTCCATTATTGCGATTGGATACGATACATGGAATTCTACTCCTTATGCAGCGGCTTGCAAACTTAATGAGCAAGGCAAAACAATTGCAGATTTTGGCAATCAGGGAGTATTTCTTTCTATGGATAACGACCCTTTTGAACCTAAAGATGCGGATAAACGTTCTCGGTATTTTAACTATGTTGCAGAAAAAAGCAATGGAGACCTATTGATTTCCGGCAATACTCCTTATTATGAAAATGAAGCCGGCAAAATGGTTTTTAAATATTTTTTGCGTAGCTTTACTTCTAGCGGAGAATATAACAAAACTTTTGGCGAAAATGGCTTTTTGTACTATGACAATAATTTAAAAATTTATGGAAATAACATAGCAAAAGAAAATCAGTTTTTAGCTGTAAAAGGCAATGAAATTATTAGCTTTAATAACGATGGAACTATAGACGAAACTTTTGGCAACAACGGCTCTTTTGTTTTTGATAAATTTACCGTTTCAAATATAGAAAAGCAAAATTCCAACCAAATTATTGCAATAGGAGAATTTGAAACAGAAAGCGATGGACTTAAAAAAACAGAACGCGGCTTTTTAAGATTAAACGTTGATAATACAACTTCTGTAAAACCTAAAAATATAAGCAAAAATTCAAATTCACTTTTAATCTCTCTGAATCTTGTAAAAAACAATCTGCGAATAGAAAGCGGCGAGTTGCAAATTAAGAATATTGAAATAGTCAATTTGTCGGGCAAGACAATCTATCAATTCAATGATGCGAGAAACCAAATCAACGTTTCTGCGTTGCCTCAAGGAATTTATTTTGTGAAGATTGAAACAGATAAAGGAATTGTGTCAAAGAAGATTATAAAGAAATAATTGTCAACATTGCGTTTCAAATTTTTATACGCGTCGCCTCCTGGGGGGAGTGTGTATTGGCGAAGCAAGCCGAAATTAAATATTCTATATTGCGCCTGACATGGTGAACGTTTTTAAAACCGCCTTCGGGAATTTTTTCCCTCTCTTGCCCCTCGCAGCCGTCGTCGTTCTCTCTGTTTCGTCCTGCTCCGGCGACACCGAGCCTATAGATTGGGAAGACCCCATGTGGACGCAGGGCTTCGCATCATCATCCGCCGGTCTTCTCAAGGACAAGGTGACAGGCTTCATGCAGAAGGGTCCTTTCCTCAGAAGCGCAACGGTATCTCTCTACGAACTTGACACCAGCCTGTCCCAGACGGGTCGCTCTTTCGCAGGCACCATAACCGACGATGCCGGCGGCTTTGAGATTGCGGGCATGGAGCTTGTGTCCCCATACGTCCGTCTGAGCGTCCAGGGCTTCTACCGCAACGAGGTCAGCGGCAAAGAGTCTGTTGCTCCAGTCACTCTCAATTCAATTGTGAACGTCAAGGACAAGAGCAGCGCAAACGCCAATCTGCTGACCCATTTGGAATACGAGCGCGTTTTGAATCTTGCGAGTGAAGGCTTGAGCGTTGCCGATGCTAAGAAGCAAGCCCAGAATGAGATACTCGGCGTTTTCGGCATCTCGGACAATCTTCCCAGCAGCGAGGATATTTCTCTTTTCGGTCGCACAGAA
>WRMM01000342.1 GCA_009777135.1 Candidatus Fibrimonadales bacterium | reverse complement strand
AGCGAAAATGACAATGCTACTACCCTCACATTAGAAATGGATGCAGTAGCCGACGGCGACATAATGCGTATTTTGCTGACAGACGACAGTAATAACGCCGCCGTAATAACTTACAGCGTAACCATTGATGGCGTGTTCCCGCAGTACGAAGTAACCGTCATTGACGGCGTGATAGCGGGCGGCGGCTCCACCGGCGATTTTAATGCAGGCGAACTCATCGGCGTCACAGCCAACACCCCGCCTCTCGACCACTATTTCGCTTACTGGTCAAGCAACAGCGACGACGTAATCTTCGCCAACGCCGAAAGCGCAACCACCACATTCGTGATGCCCGCCGCCGCCGTAGAGGTAACGGCTAATTTTATGCCTGTACTAACCTGCCCCGAGGGTCAGGAACTTGACGGCAACGAATGCAAAGCCATCATCTGCCCCGAGGGTCAAAAGCTTGAAGGCAGCGAATGCAAAGCCATCACATGCCCCGAGGGCCAAAAGCTTGAAGGCAGCGAATGCAAAGCCATAACCTGCCCCGAGGGTCAAAAGCTTGAAGGCAGCGAGTGCAAAGCCATCACCTGCCCCGAGGGCCAAAAGCTTGAAGGCAGCGAATGCAAAGCCATCACCTGCCCCGAGGGCCAAAAGCTTGAAGGCAGCGAGTGCAAAGCCATAACCTGCTCCGAAGGTCAAAAGCTTGACGGCAATGAATGCAAAGCCACTCCAATCCTCAATCGGGAAAATCGGATAATCGGGGCCATCGGGGTTCAGACAATATACTACAACCTAAAAGGCGAACCCCTAGGAACGCAAAAACCCACAATCCCTGGCATATATATTGAAAAGCAAGGAACGCAAACGAAAAAAATAATGATACGCTAAGCACGCTGTGCGGGCGTAGCCTTGCTACGCCCCAGCAATGCACCCTAATTTTGTTCAATCGATTGAACAAAATTACTATATTTTTATTCAATGGACAGAATAAAATGAGGTTTTATGGATAAGAATATTTTGAAAACGGTAATTGCGGATAATACAGCAGGCATCCTTGATTACAAGGTTGTTCCCAGAGATTTTCATTTTGAAAAATTCGGGAATTATGTCTTTGTTGGCATGCGAAGGGCTGGAAAATCTTATTTGCTTTATCAGCGAATACAAGAATTGCTTGCCAAAGGCACAAAGCTGCAAGAAATACTGTATATAAACTTTGAGGATGAACGTTTATCCAGCATGAAATCCAGCGACTTAAATTTGCTACTGGAAACGCATTTGGAAATGTATGGCATAAAACCCATTTTATTCCTGGACGAAATACAAAATATAAAAGGCTGGGAAAAATTTGCGCGAAGGCTTGCAGACACAAAGCATCGCGTTTACATAACGGGAAGCAATGCGAAAATGCTAAGCAAAGATATTCAAACAACGCTTGGCGGCAGATACATTGCCATTGATGTTTATCCATATTCTTTCAAAGAATATTTAAATGCCTGCAATACAGGCTTTTCCCATCAGCATATTTTTTCCACGCAAAGCAAAGCTCGCATATTAAGAAAATTCAATGATTATTTCTCTTTTGGCGGTTTGCCGGAGAGCCTAATATTTTCTTCAAAAAGGGATTACCTAACTGGCATTTTTCAAAAAATATATTTGGGGGATATAGCAGCAAGACATTCCGCAAATAATTTGTTTGCGCTTCGCATTTTATTCAAAAAACTGGCAGAAAGCCTTAAACAACCCGTATCTTACAATAGAATAGCAAATATAATATCTTCGGCAGGGACAAAAATAAGCACAAATACAATAATCAATTATATTGACCACGCCAAAGATGCCTGGCTTATTCTTCCAGTGCAAAATATTGCCGGAAAAATTGTTGAAAAAGAAAGCAAGCCAAAATATTACTACACCGACAATGGCATATTAAATCTTTTTTTGCTGGATGGGGCTACATCCTTATTTGAAAATTTGGTAGCGGTCAATTTACTTAGAAAGCACGGACGCGATGATTCCGTATTTTTTTACAACAAGGATTTTGAGGTTGATTTTTATGTGCCGGAAACTGCAACCGCTATTCAAGCCTGTTACAATTTGGATAATGCAAGCGGCACTTTCGACAGGGAAGTTAATGCTTTATTAAAAGTGTCAAAAATACTGGAATGCAAAAAAATGCTGATTGTCACCAGCGAAGTTGAGAAAACTTTGAGAATAGGCAATAAAAGGATTGAAATAGTTCCGCTTTGGAAGTGGCTTTTGCGGTGAGGCAATCCATCTCCGCCAATATGCGGCAAATATTTACTATATTAATCACTATGGATAAAACGGTTGTAAGGAAAATGAGAGACGACTCTCCTGAGTATGAGGAAAGCAATTTATGGATTGTAAATGGAACGGCAGAAGAGTTATGCAAAGAAATTTACAATTCTAGAAAGTTAGCTATGTTGTTAAGCAATGGAGAATACAACATTGAACAGCCTTTGAATAAAAATGTAGTGAAAAAATTCTTTGAACCAGTAACCTGTTAATTTGCAAAGGCTTATGATATTAGAAAAAGATTATAAAGATTTTATCAATATATTCATAGAGGAAAAAGTTCAATTTCTTTTAGTTGGCGGATACGCTGTTGGCTTGCACGGGCATCCCAGACCTACTAGAGATTTGGATGTATGGGTTTATGCAAACCCTGATAACGC
>WRMM01000341.1 GCA_009777135.1 Candidatus Fibrimonadales bacterium | reverse complement strand
CCATGGACTTAAAAAACATGGGCCATTAGCCAGAAATTCATTTGCAGCCGTCTTCCGGAAATATTAAGTCGCTGTATGCGGTCGTAATGCTTCATAATCCATCTGTGCTCGGCTTCTATAACAATTGCGGCAAGGGGCGAAAGCGAAAATCTGTGCCCAATGCCCAAACCCCATTCGTTCCATTCAATATCCGAGCTAGGGGAATAAGCTTTGCTCCTAACGTAAGAACCAGCTATGTAAGGTCGCTGTGGCCCAATGGCGGAAAAGCCTACTTGCGCAGAAATATCAAACCTCTTTAACTCTTCTGAAAAACCGGTGGAATCAATGTCCCTATTGCCTGTGCTAATCCCAATTCTTGCAAAACCAATGCCCTCTATCCAAATCCCTGCAAAAGGCGTAATTCTCACTATTCCAGAACCATAATTATCGCTTTCAATCAACCCAGAACCGGTTTCTAAAACGGCTCCCAGCACAAAAGGCAGCTGCGCATACCCGCTATTTAGCGCAAAAAAACAAAAAAATGATAAAATTACGTTTAAAGTAACATTTTTTTTCATTTTTTCAATTTAGAAATTTTCTACATTGAGAAATATGAAGTGTATTTCAATTTCTAAAAAAGTAAAGTTAGCAGTCCTATCTCTTGCTGTATTTGCAGTTTCTGTATTTGCCAAAGGAGATAATTTTAATTTTTACGGACAGCTTGGTTTTCATAAAACGCAAAGCGCGCAAACTCTTGGGCATGGTCGCTTTGGAATAGGCGCATTCGCAGAAGGAACGGGCTTGAATCCCATAATAGAAGATGGAATGCTTTACGTTGATGACAGAGAAGTGCTTTTAGGCGATTCATATATTGGTATAAATGGATATCCTTTTATTTCGCTTGGGCTTTCTGATTACTTTGATTTCGGAATTAGCCTGCCCTTGTATTACGAAAGAATCGGAATACAAAATAAAGAAGCAGGTTGTTTAATTGGAGGCCAAGAAAATTGCGTTGATAACGTGAATGCAGGTGGTCAGGGAGATTTGCAGATTTTAGCTAAAATCCGCGCGCCTTTTAATGAAGTTCCTGTTGATGTTGCCGTGTTTTTCGGAGGATCTATAGGCATTGGGCGTACAAACTATCATGGACTTTGGGTTCGCGATCCATCTCTTTTGAATGTAAAAGAAGTAAACAGACCGATTATACCTGGGGCATCAACCTATACAAACACAATGTCAATGCTTAAATTCGGTGGAGCAGTAACTTTTGATTTCAATGAATTGCAGGCTCAGATACCTTTGCTTTTTCATTTTAATTATATGTACAGACAAGCTTTAGGAGCAGATGGTTCTAACTACCCTGTAGTCCAAACTCTTGCCACTGCCATAGAATGGACTCCATCTCGCTTTATATCGCTCCTTGGCGAATATTATATGGATATGCCAAACAATTTACCTGTATATGATGGTAGAGAAGCTGAAATCAGTATGTCCACGTTTACTTTCGGTACCACTTTTCATTTCTCAAAATATGTTGACTTGCAAATGGGTGTTCAGATGCTCATTGGAGATGAAAATAAATACGTAAATAATTTATCTGTTCCCATGAACGAAATGACTTACAATGCTGCTTTGGTTCCAAAATATTTGGCATTTGGAGGTTTAAACTTTAAAATATTTACTGTAGAACCTGTAGAGGAATATGAAGAGGAATATCGCAATCCAGATACGGATGAAGATGGAGTTTGCGATCCTTGGGTTGCAAGAGAAAATAGACAGCGTGAATTTTCGCACATTTGCACAGGCATAGATTTATGCCCGTACGAACCAGGGCCGCTTGAAAATAAAGGCTGCCCAGAGGAGGAATATGATGCCGAGCTTCCAACCGTTATATTCAATGTGGATCAAGAAATGGTTTCTTCAGGGCAATCGGCTACTTTGAGCTGGATAGTTACCAATGCCACCGAGGTTAGCATAGAAGGCATAGGAAGTGTATCTCTTCAAGGTTCAAGGAGAGTTAGACCTTCAGAAACAACAACGTACACTCTTGTTGCCACAGGAGATGGCGGCGTCCGAAGAGAAACGCTGGAAGTTGCTGTAGAATCTGCGCCCGGTCCCGGTATTGTGTTTAGCGCAAGCCCGGAAGCTGTGCAAAAAGGACAATTTGCTACTCTTACATGGATGGTCACAGAGGCCACTGAAGTTAGCATAGAAGGCATAGGAAAAGTTGCTGCTCAAGGCACAAGGAGAGTTAGGGTTGAGGAACCTGGAATAACAGCCTTTACCATTGTTGCAACAGGTCCTGGCGGCACAAAAACGGAATCTGTGGAAATTGAAGTATTAGCTGGTCCGCCTCCCGTAATTATATTTACTGCAAGCTCGGAATCCATTCAGGCTGGGCAAACCGTTACCTTAAACTGGCAGGTAACCAATGCTACCGAGATTGAGATAGATAATGGGATAGGAAAGGTTCCTGCTAGAGGCACAAAGAGAATGAAACCTGAGGCAAGCACTGTTTATACGTTAACTGCTATAGGCGAAGGCGGCACGGAGATTGCAACGGTGGAAGTTGAGATTGAAGCTCCGCCAGTCATTGAAGCGAGAGTCAATCTGCAGGGCGTTACATTTGGCAGCGGAAATGCAACTTTGACCCCAAATGCAATGAAAGTTCTTGACGGAGTTGTAGAGCAGCTTTTGGCTTATCCTCAAG
>WRMM01000340.1 GCA_009777135.1 Candidatus Fibrimonadales bacterium | reverse complement strand
CGCGCTATTTGTTTATTACGCTCAGAGTGCGCTCAGAAGAGAGGCTCAGCTACAAGCTGGAGAGCCATTTGCGAGCATGGTTTATACGCATTGTAAAAGATTTGCATCCCATGCAGTTTCACCAACCCGGGGTAGATGGCATTCTGCACAATGCAAACCATTCTGTTTCTGCAATGCCAAAGGGCAGCAAAGTAGTTACGCAATCCATACAAGCTATTTCGCAGTTGCTGTTTTTTGTGCCGGTTTTATTTTTTATCTCATGGCAGCTAACCATTGTGTTGCTATTTATCTTTGCTCCGATTGTTTTGTATTTGCAAAGAAACATTAAAAAAGCTGGCAAAGAAGTTGAAAGCCACAACTTGTTTTCCGGAGATTATGACTCAAATCTATGGCGATGGACTGCTCTTCGCAAATGCTGGAATAATCGGGCTGAACTTTCAAAATACTCATCTCTGCTGTTTAAAAAAATCCGCAATCTGAAAGATACCTCCACAGAAATCAGCGTTAGAGACGTAACCATAACGCAGAGCATAGAAACGCTTTCCATTCTGGTGATGAGCCTTGTTTTGGCTATCTGCGCATTTTTAATCAAAAGCGACAGGATGGATGGATTTCAAATAATTTTATTCTGCGCAGCGCTCTTTATATGCTATAAACCTCTAAAGGAATGCTCTCAATTATTCTCCAATTTAAGAGATTTAAGAAGGTCATACACGGGGCTTAGAAACTTGGAAAATATGGAACGCACGGTGGATTTCTTTCAAGAAAAAAACGAGGAATGCATTAGAATTGAGAACATGTCTTTTAAGTATGGAGATTATGATCCTTGGGTTTTCCAGTCATTGAGCAATGTGCTTAGGTTGAATCAGCCGCTGATACTGCAAGGTGAAAACGGAACAGGAAAAACTACCCTGCTCCGTATTTTATCGGGCTTGGAAATTCCTCAAGAGGGCGAGATTTTTATACCGCCAAAAGCGAAACTCGGCACTTTTTACCTTTCGCAAAGATTATTTTTACCGCCTATCCACTGGCTTGAAGAAACCGTAAAAGCAAAGAAATGGAGTTCTGCCATACTAAACTTTTTTGATATTTTAGGCTTGCAAACTCTTTTGAAAAAGAATGGTCACTCAAACGGCGAACTGCAAAGGCTGAGTCTTGCTTGGGCTATAGTCAGCGACATGCCATTCTTGTTTTTGGATGAACCTTTCGCTTTTATTTCCCAAGATACGCGAGAGCCTGTTTTCAAAGCTTTTTGGGATGCCACTGCTGAAACAGGTCAATGGTGGATGATGGCAACTCATATCCCTCTGCCTCAAGCTTATCAAAACAAGGTTGTTTTTTGGAAATTGTAAGCGTGTTTCCATCTGCATAAACAGAGTTTTCCTTGTGCCTGAACCACGTTATTTGGCGCTTTGCATAGTGGCGAGTTTTTAAAGCCACCTGCTCTGCTATTGAAAACGGGTTTCCATTTTTTTCCAGCGCATTCTTCAACTCCAAATACCCAAGGCTCTGCCAAGCGGGCGCATTTGCAGGCACGCTTTTCGAAAGTTCCATAACCTCTTCTGGCCAGCCATTTTTGAGCATTTTAATAACCCGCTCATTAATTCTTCTGTAAAGCTCATCTCGAGGAAAATCAATCCAAATGGAAGGCAATGTGCCTATACCGCCAACTCTATTGTCTAAATGATACTCCCGATTATCCGATTCCATTATCTCTAGCGTTCTCAAAAGCCTCTGCGTGTCGCCTGGCATTATTTTGCCTGCTATGTTTGGGTTTGTTTTTAAAGCAGCTGAGTAAAGCTCTGCGGGTTTTCCCTCGTATTGTTTTTGCAATTTTTCTCTGAGTTCAGGATTTGACGGGGGCATTGGGCTTAAACCTTTGCAAAGAGCTTGCATGTAAAGCCCTGTTCCGCCAACCAAAATAAATTTTGCATCAGGTTTTTGAGCGAGTATTTTTTTAACGTCTTTTGCAAATTCGGCTGCATTGTATTGCAGCTCGGGCGGCAAAAAATCAACCAAATGATGAGGCACAGCGCTTAGCTCCTTTGCTGTTGGCTGCGCCGTTCCTATTTTAAACCCCTTGCAAAGCTGCCTAGAATCCATGCAAATAATTTCTGCGCCAAGCTTTTGCGCCAGCAAAACCGCAAATTCGCTTTTGCCAGAACCCGTAGCCCCAAGAACAGCACCTAAAATTGGCATAATGGGAATGTAGAATTTTTACTATATTACAAAAGATGTTAGATTTTTATCCTGTTCATATATATTACCCACTTGAGGAGGCTGAGAAGAAATATCGGGAAGGTGCTCTGAAACAAACTGAGACACACTTGCTGGATTTCGTAGAGAGACATTTGGAAGAGATTGTAGATATAGCGAATGAAGATGGCGAACCAAATGATGAAGAAATTTTAAACGCCGTTAAGGGCGAAATTCTAGCGCGAGGCTCAATACAGCCAGCCGCCGAGCTAGCTGATATGATAAAAGAAATTCATAAGGAAATCTGGTACAAAGGCGAAGCTGCAAACCGCAGCCAGAACCCCAGAGACATAGCCGAGCAATGGCAGGCGGAATATGCAGTTAAATGGCGTGAGGCAAGGCTTTTTGAAATATTTGTGGTTCTAGAACATTGCGCAAGCGCTATTCTTGCCAAATTCAATGGAGTTCGCCAGTGAATACACCCGTGGAAGCGCTATATTTCAAGGATTT
>WRMM01000339.1 GCA_009777135.1 Candidatus Fibrimonadales bacterium | reverse complement strand
CTATTCGCGCAAGCAATGGGAAAAGCCTCAAAGCATATTCAGAAATGCTAAAGCCTCCAATCAAGGGTTTAAATTTTTCCCAAAGCAAAGCCTCTTCCAGCCACAGGTCTGCTCCGCCTGCATAAATAAATATTCTCGAAAATATGCCCAAAAATAAAAAAAACTTGCACAAACTAGCGCATAATTTATCAGCTTTTGGGGAAGGGGGCATTTTGTAAATATAGTATTTATATTTTCTATATTTACCTTAACAAATCTGAAGGAATAAAATCATGGTATTCTCAAGCATTATAGCTGAAGAACTGAAAATTGAAGAACATCGCATTAAGGCGGCGTTGAAGTTGATGGAAGAAGGCGGCACCGTGCCGTTTATAGCTCGCTATCGCAAAGACCAAACCGATAACCTGGACGAAACCCAGCTGCGCGATATTCAGCACAGAAAGGAATCTCTGACCGAGCTGGCAGAGCGCAAAGAGACGGTTTTAAAAACCATCGAAGAGCTTGGCAAGCTGACTCCAGAGCTAAAGGCTCAAATTGATGCCTGCCGCAATAAAAATCTGCTGGAAGATATTTACGCTCCCTACAAGCCCAAACGCAGCACGCGCGCCACAATCGCAAAAGACAAGGGCATGGAGCCTCTTGCAAAGATTATATGGGAGCAGGAAGATACTTCCAATTCTGCAGAAACAATAGCAATGGCGTTTCTCTCAGAAGAAAAAGGCGTTGCAGACCCAGCGGCCGCAATTAAGTTCGCTTTGGATATTTTGGCAGAAGACGTTGCAGACAACACGGAATTTCGCCAATACTTGCGCGCTCAAATCGAAAAACAGGGCAAAATGGTTTCCAAAGTTAAAAAAGAATTTGAAGGCAAAGAGAGCAAGTTCAAAAACTACTACGACTTTACCGAAGCTTTGGGCGCAATTCCAAGCCACAGAATGCTCGCAATGCGGCGCGGAGAAAAAGAAAAGATTTTGCGCTTAACCGTAGAGGTTCCGGATGAGGCTCTGATAGGCTATCTCTGCGAAAAAGTCATTAAAAAAGAAGGCGTGTGGAAGCTGCACCTAGAAGCAATGTGCAGAGATTCTTGGGAGCGTTTGCTGAAACCCAGCTTAGAAAGCGAAGTGAGGCTTTCATTGAAAGAAACGGCAGAACTAGAAGCGTTCAAGGTGTTCAGCAAGAACCTTGCAGATATTCTTCTAGCTCCGCCCGCAGGCCACAAGGCAGTGCTTGCTCTTGACCCAGGTTTTAAAAGCGGAATTAAAGTCGCAGTTTTGGACCAAAACGGCAAGTTCATGGACCACAGCGTTATTTATCCTTTGGAGCCGCAGAGAGAGGTTGCAAAGTCCGCTTTGTATTTAACGGACATTGTTGAAAAATACGATATTGATTTGGTTTCCATAGGCAATGGCACTGCAAGCCGCGAAACAGATGACTTTATAAAAGAAATTTCTGGCAAGCTGAAAAACAAACGCGGCGAACGCCCTGTGAGCGTTATTGTGAATGAGTCGGGAGCTTCAGTTTACAGCGCAAGCGAGCTGGCAATAAAGGAATTCCCAAAAGAAGATGTAACCACAAGAGGCGCAATATCCATAGGCCGCCGCTTGCAAGACCCGCTGGCTGAATTGGTGAAAGTGGAACCCAAAGCCATTGGCGTTGGGCAATACCAGCACGATGTGAATCAGCGCGAGCTTCAAAAACGCTTAGATGAGGTTGTGGAAAGCTGCGTGAACAAGGTTGGCGTTGATGTGAATAGCGCAAGCCCGGCATTGCTAGGATATGTTTCTGGCGTTAATAAAAGCCTGGCAGAAGGCATTGTTAAACATAGAGACGAAAACGGCGCATTTGCAAGCAGAGAAGCTTTGAAAGAGGTTAAGGGTTTTGGGCAAAAAGCATTTGAGCAGGCCGCAGGATTTTTGCGCATTCATGGCGCAGAAAATCCATTGGACAACAGCGCAGTTCATCCGGAAAATTATGGTTTGGTAGAGAAGATGGCTGAGAAAGCCAGCACTCCTCTAAACGAATTGATTGGCAATGCCGCAATTCTTAAATCTCTTTCTGCAAGCGATTTTACCGATGCTGAGAGCGGAGTAGGCAAAAATACCGTTGAAGATATTTTGTCGGAATTGGAAAAGCCTGGGCGCGATCCTCGCAAAGAATTCAGCTATGCAAAGTTCAATCCGAAAATCAAAACCATGCAAGACTTGGTAACCGGCAGCTGGCTAGAAGGCGTTGTCAGCAATGTTACGAATTTCGGCGCATTTGTGGATATTGGCGTTCATCAAGACGGTTTGGTTCATATTTCCGAGATGAGCGAAAATTTTGTGAAAGATGCAAAAACAGTTCTCACTACAGGCGATGTGGTTAAGGTGAGGGTTGTTTCCGTTGATGCTGCAAATAAGCGCATTTCGCTTTCAATGAAGCAAGAAAGCGAACGCAGAGTTGGCGGCAAAGACAATAGGGATAACAGGGACAGGGACAGCAGGGGAGGCAAAAACTTCCATGGCAACAAGCCGCCTCAAGCGGCAACGCTTGCTGATTTAAAAGCCCGTTTCTCTGGCAAGGCTAAAAAAATGGCTATGCAAAACGCTCCGAAAAAACCAGCTGCGGCAGCCATTAAAAAGAGCGATGTGATGTCTAGGCTAAAAAAGGCAATGAAGGGCGGGTTGTAAGATTCTTTATGAATATGGCGTGCTTAATTTTGTTATT
>WRMM01000338.1 GCA_009777135.1 Candidatus Fibrimonadales bacterium | reverse complement strand
TTAAAAAGAAATATGAGCTTGCAAAAATAGAAGAAGCAAAAGACATGCCTCTTTTGGATGTTATTGAATCTCCGCGCCGCGCTTTGAATTATTCCAAGCCGCGCCCAAAAATAATTGTAGTTGCTGGAACTTTAGGCGGAATAATTTTGGGACTGCTAGTTGCGCTAGGTCTTGATTTGTGGCGCACAGAGAAAAAGACCTTGATGGAGCAGGTACAGAAAGCTCAGCGAGAACTTAATTAAGTTCCTCATAGTCTTCGCCATCTTCTTTCGCTTCTGCGGTTTCTTCATCAACCACGGTTTCTTTTATGAAAGACTCAATGAAAGAAGAAAATCCATCTTCTTCTTTTGGCTTTTCTGGCATTTCTCTATTTTCTTCTTCCTTTTGCAAGGAGCGATTTTTTTCAAAGCTTGTCAAATCAAGATTTGCTTGCGCATCGGGAACACGAGATAAAGCGTTGGACTCTTCAAGGGCGGCCTTTAGGCCAACTAGCCGGTTTTTTCTGTCTAGCCCAAGATTCATGTTCCTTGTATTGGTTAAACGTATTCGGCCAACAGCATCTCTGTACTCTGGAAACACTACCAATCCATCTTCCATCATCTCGTCCCTTTCTATTGGGGTTACGCTTTCCATAGCTTCTTTCCAAAATCCAGCTTGCGCCTTTTGGACAAAAGTTATCATTACCTCGTTAACCCTTTCTGGATCACGAGTAACAGCCTTGTTAGAAGCGCACGAAGCAAGGATGAACAACGCAAGCAACAATATAAATCTTAGCATAGGTTAAATATAGAAAAATACATACTACTTTGCAAACGAAGCTACTGCTTTTGAAAGCCTGTCTGCAATTTCTTCTCGGCCTTTGTCTGTAGCTAAAAATTCGCCGTCCGCAGGATGGGTGATAAAGCCGAGTTCCGCTAAAACCGCCGGCATATAGGCGCCTACTAAAACCATAAACCCTGCCTGGCCAGCCCCAGTTCCTTGTTTTTTAACAGTTCCGCCGTCAAAAGCTTCTACTAAATACCCTGCCAGCAATGCGCTTCTTTCTGCGTATAATCCAAGCTGATTATCCAAAATTATCCACTCTGCAGGCGAAATTTCTGTTTTGCCCTTTTTGCCAGACTCCATCAAAACTGCCTGGTTTTCCCTGCGGGCTATAGCTTGGTCTTCTTCTGAGCCGCCTGCGCGCAAAATGTAGAATTTGAAGCCTTCTGTTCTTTGCTGCCTTTCTTTGCCGTCCACGGCATTGCAATGCAAGCTTATAAACAAGTCGCCGCCCCAATCGCTTGCCATCTTTGGGCGTTTTGAAAGTTCTATAAATTCGTCTTTGCTTCTTGTTAGCTTTACTGCAAAGCCTCTGCTTTCAAGTTTTTTTTTCAATTTCAGAGCAACGTCCAAAACAACGTCTTTTTCTTTAAGTCCCTTGTGTCCAACGGCTCCAGGGTCTTTGCCGCCATGCCCTGGGTCTATAACTATGGTTTTAATTTTTTTTTCGCCGGTTGCAACCGGTGCTGCAGCTGCCGGAGCAGCGACTGCCTTTGGCTGATTTGCCGGCTGTTTTCTTCTCAGCACTATTTGCAAAGTTTTTCCGTCATCTCTTCTCACTAGTTCTGGAGGCTCGCAGTTGTCTCTTAATGCAAGAGTTAATTGCGCGCTCCGCTCGTCTTGAATTGGGACCGCTCTGCTTATAAAAGCGGAATTTTTTGCCAGTTCCAAAAACATTGAGCTGTCTATGCCCGCTCCGTTTATCCGCAAAATATAATTTGGGTGCGCATAAAAAGGTTCCGCTCTAAAAGGCTGCGAAAGTTTTAACTCCAGAACTTCTCCGTTATTTCTTTTTTCCAAATTTACGCTCCATATATCTTTCAGCACTTCTGGCTGCTTTATAGTTATTTTTGCAGAAGCGGTATCATATTCAAGAGGCACATCCAGCATTCGCTCAAAAACCGGCAATGAAGATGGCAACGGCAACCAAAAAGACTGCCTGCTATTAACCTTGTTTTGCACAGGGGTTTGCAGCAAAAAGCTTGTGTCTTTTACGCTTGCCCATTCATTGCCCAAAACCCACAAAGAAGTTCCAATCTGCAAAATTCCATCGCTTTTCCAAAGCATTTGCGTTTGCATTTTTCTGCCCAAATCAACCCCATCCACAAAATGCACGCCATTTTTTTTCTCAATAAATAACCCAGAAAGCGTATCCGGCACTTGAGCATTCTGCGCAAATGCCACGCTGCAAAAGAGGAGAAAAAAGATTAGCTTTTTCAATTGCATGTTATGGAATATAGAAAATATTTATTCGCTTTAGGTTTGGAGAATAGCAATGAATATAGGCAATTCCCATCTTCCAGAGGGGTGCCCGAAGGGCGGGGTGTCCCTTTTGCCAAGCGTTCTGCTATATTCTGCAAAGTCTCTTTGCTGGAGAGTGCGGAGCTACGTTGCTGGGGCGTAGCTTGGCTACGTCCGTGCGATAGGCTATCTACGTCGTTGGGGCGTAGCCTGCTACGCCCGTACAGCGTGGGTTAGCGCACCACGATGCGCCTCGTTTGCGTTCCTTGCTTCTCGATATATACGCCAGGCGTTGCGGGTTTTATGGTGCCCAGCGGGGTGCCTTTTAGATTGTAGTAGGATGGGGAGTAGGGAGTGGGGAGTAGGGAGTGGACGATGATCGGGGTGGCTTTTTCGAGTTCGGCTATCTCTGCTTTCAATTCGTCAAGC
>WRMM01000337.1 GCA_009777135.1 Candidatus Fibrimonadales bacterium | reverse complement strand
GCACGCAAAAAATCCGCACCATGTTCAACAAAGAGGAAAAACAGTTTACTGTTTATACCCTTATGACATCTCCCCGCAATGCGGCATTGGAACTGGCAAAGCAAAAGCTGCGAGCAAGCGAAGAGCTTGCCCAAATACAGCGAACGCTCAACCTTGATGCCAATGTGGACCGCATATTGGATTAGGAGATGGAGGCGGGTTTGACTTGTGAAGAGTTTTCTATATTCCCTTATATGGATAACATAGGTGATCTAGAAAAGGCCATTAAGCAAAGCAATTTGCTTAATAGGTATATGCTAAAAGAAGTTGGCATATTTGGTTCATTTGCTCGAGGAGAATTTGCAAATGATATAGATTTTTACATAGATACAGATACAGAAAATTGCAAGTTAGCCGATTTAAAGGGGCTCCAAAGAGAGCTTGAGAGCCTTACAAGTAAAAAAATAGATATTATGCTAAAAAAATACGCCAATCCTATTGTTTTGAACAGAGCTTTAAGGGATATGATATATGTCTCCGCATAAAGAAAACGATTTGCTTTATCTGCTTAATATTTTGGAGTATTCTGGCAAGATTTGGAAATACACGGAAAATGCAAAAAACTCAGAAGAATTTTATGAACTTAATGAGCAGTTAAACTTTAATGCCTCTTTAACCTTGTTGGCGAATATTGGTGAAAATGTTGGCAAAATCAGCGAAGAACTAAAACAAGAATATCAAAACATAGAATGGCAAAGCATAAAAGATTTTCGCAATAAAATAGTTCACAATTATGCAGGATTAGACATAGAGATTGTTTTTGAGATTATCACTGACGATTTAAGAAAATTAAAGCCGAAAGTAGAGCAAATTATATCTGAAAAAACTAAAGAGAAAATATTCTGCAAAGAAGAATTGAATTTGGCAAAAGGAAGCGAATTTTATAAATATGTTGATTTTGCAGCCTTCCTAACCCCCTCACCCCACCTCGCCGCAAAGGCTATCCTCCTAATCGTGGCAATCGCAGCTCAGGCAATCATCGGCTGTGCCGCTGCAAAAGCAACCGAAACTCAACCCCTGCACTCCGTTGAATGCGGACAAGGCGAACTGCGTGGCTTTGGCACGGGGGCAAACGAAAGCGAGGCGTTGAACGCCGCCCGTTCCTCTTTGGCAATGCAAGTGCACTCTTCCATAAAGGTATCCAGCAAATACCGCCAAAGCCAGCGGGTTTTGAACAATGAAGAAATTTTAAGCTCCGATTACGAAACCATGTCCGTTGCCGAAGCAAGCTTGCTGAATGCCCACGATGCCCGTATACAACGCGCCGAACGCAACGCGCATGAAGTAGGCATGGTGCTTTGCATGAGCAGAGCAGATGCCGCAAAAGGTTTCGCCGAGCGGCAGCGGTTGGTGGCAGACTCTTTAGTGCTTGCCGCCAATGTTGCATTGGGAACCGAGCATCCAAAACGCAAGAATGAAGCTTTCGCAAGAACGCAATCGCTGTGGAATGAATTAGCAAGGCTTCAAGGCATAATTGAAGGTTTCGGGGTGGAAAAATTAAACGCTTTCAATTCCGCAAACGAGATTTATTCCAAAGCCATAGATGATTACAGAGCTTACTGCCGAAACCAAAAAACTTACTGGGAAGATACCGAGAGCGACTGCTCCAAAGCGGTGTTTTCGATTTTGTCTGGCAAAACGAAGGTTGAAAAAGCAGAGTGCCAAAGCGAAAACGCTCTTAAACTGAAATTCGCCTGCCAAGAAAAATGCTCTCCCGCTTCATTTGGCGGCGTTCAATGCGTTTTTGAACCTTCCTTGTCCGTTGAGTCTTGCAGCGGCGAGTCCTATTCCTTGCTCAAAACCACGGAATTTCCAAGAGGCACGAACATGCACAGTGCCAGCAAAGCAAAAGAAAATCTTATGGAAAAACTGCCCTCGGCTGGATTTTTCAGCGAATGGGAAAAAGAACTCAAAGGATGGATGCCGCAATGCGCAGACTAATGCTGCTTCTTGCTTTTTTAGCTTTGGCTGTTTTCGCCCAGCCTACCCAAAAAATTTCGTTGCCCAAGCAACTGCAAGAGGAACTGCCCTGGTTTGCCTTGGACACCAAAGACGGCGAAAAGTCTTATTACGGAGTGCTTAACAACAACAAGCTTAAAGATATTGCAAAAAAGCGTGGCAGCAAAAGAATTGTTTTTTCCTTTTTCGCCACCTGGTGCGTTTCCTGCAAAGAGAGTTTAATCCTTATGAACCAGAAAGCGGCAGAGCTTGAGAAAAATGGAGTTTTGCTTGTATTGGTTAATATGGGCGAGCAGGATTTTGGGAAAATAGACGAGTGGGCAAAGCCGTTTTTAAGGGATGAATGGTTTCTCAGCTTTGACTCTTTCAAAAATCTTTCCGAAGATTTCGGCTTATCCAAGCCTGGCGGCGAAATGCCCTTGCCTCAAACGCTGATACTCGACCCGGATTTACGCCCAGTAATGCTCCTAGGCGACAAAGGCGATGATTTTCTGCAAATTCTATTGAAGGATTGATGTTCGGAACAATCCACCATTCCCATCAACACCCTGCTCTGCTCCAAACTCCACTCCGGGCATTCCGTCAACCCTTTCTCCATAGCATCCATCGCTGCTGCCGCCTCATGCTGATAACCGTTGCCTAATTCTGGAAACTCAAAATCAAAAGTTCCCTCTTCATTTTGCAAAGTCAGCTTTGTTGGAACATGAAAACATTTA
>WRMM01000336.1 GCA_009777135.1 Candidatus Fibrimonadales bacterium | reverse complement strand
TTTTTATAACATTTGCAACGTTTAATTTGCCAAAAAATAATTGGGAATATAATTTACAGATAAACTTGGCAAAACAAAGAAGTTCTAAAATAGCAGCAACCTACTTGGATACTATTATGGATAGGACAAATACAAAACAATATATGGTATTAAGCAATATTGGAACCCAACCTTATGGCTACACAAAACATTCTCCATTAGGACCATATATTATTTGGGATAAACTCTGCTGGAAGTTAATGCCAAATTGTTTAGACGTGTACATGGATATGCTAAACAGAGCAGAAATTATAGTTTATCAACGTATTGATTGGCCTTATGAATATCAAAAAAAAGCCATAGATATTTTAGAAAATGATTTTACCATAACTCCCTGGGATGAAATTGCAGACATTCCACAACCAGAAGGCATGAACAGTACAATTTTATTTAGAAGGAGAATTAATCCATGAAAGTCGTTATTTTTGCAGGCGGTTATGGCACTCGGTTTTCCGAAGAAACGGAATTTCGCCCAAAACCTATGATAGAAATTGGTGAAAAACCCATTCTATGGCATATAATGAAAATCTACAGCCACTTTGGCTTTAATGAATTTATAGTCTGCTGCGGTTATAAATCCTATTTTATAAAAGATTATTTTTACCACTATTATATGCACACTGCCGATGTAACGGTAGATTTAAACAATAATAATTCAACTTTTCATAATTCCAACTCCGAGCCTTGGAAAGTTACGCTTGTGGACACAGGATTAGATACAATGACTGGAGGCCGCCTTAAAAGAATCCAAAAATATGTTGAAAAAGAACCATTTATGTTAACCTATGGAGATGGCCTTGCAAATGTAAATTTAAGCGAGCTTATAAAATATCACAAAGAAAGTAAAAAAATAGCCACTGTTACCGCAGTTCAGCCAAGGGGAAAATTCGCATCGCTTAAACTTTCTCCAACCAATGTAATTTCTTCTTTTAATGAAAAAATTGGAGGAGATGGCTCTTGGTTCAATGGCGGATTTTTTGTTTTGCAACCGGAAGTATTCAATTACATAAAAGACGATAGCCAAACCATTTTTGAAAGAGAACCACTGGAAAATTTGGCAAAGGACGGAGAGTTGCAAGCCTTTAAGCATTTTGATTTTTGGATGGCAATGGATACTTTGAGAGAAAAACTGGAATTGCAAAAACTTTGGGAAATCGGCTCTGCTCCATGGAAAATTTGGAATGGCTAAAATTTTTGTAAGCGGGCATAGCGGTTTTAAAGGAACTTGGCTTTGCCATTGGCTGCGAATGTTAGGGCACAATGTTTGCGGTTATTCCCTGCCGCAAAATATTTTAAATAAAAAAGAATTAGAAAACGCAATGCTGAAATTCAAACCAGCTCTAGTATTTCATTTGGCAGCGCAACCTCTTGTTCTCGCTTCTTACAAAGAACCGCTGCTCACATACCAAACAAATGTTATAGGAACTCTAAATATTTTGGAAGCTGCTCGCAAGTGCAAAAGCGTTACAGCTTTTGTAAACGTTACAACAGATAAAGTTTATGAAAATAAAGAAAGCGGACAAATGTACAAAGAAAGCGATCCTTTGGGTGGCTTTGATATGTATTCTTCTTCAAAAGCCTGTTCGGAAATTTTATCGCAGTCTTATAGCAAAAGTTTTTTAGAAGAAAGTTTTCTGTTGGCAACCGCTCGCAGCGGAAACTGCATTGGAGGCGGCGATTGGAACGAAAATAGAATTGTGCCAGATTGCATTCGCGCCATTTATGCAAACAAAGCTATAAAAATAAGAAATCCAAATGCCATTCGTCCCTGGCAATTTGTACTGGAACCTTTAAACGGCTACATTCTTTTAGGTGAAAAACTTTTGCAAAGCAAAAAAGAATTTGCCGCAAGTTTTAATTTCGGACCGAGCAAAAAAGATGCAATAACTGTTAAAGAAATTGCTGAAAAAGTTGTAAATTTTTATGGGAAAGGCAAGATTGAAATAGCAAAACAAGGGAAAAATTTGCATGAAGCAAATTTGCTTATGCTAAACAACAGCAAAGCAAAAAAATTTCTAGGCTGGAAACCAAAATATTCAATAGATATAGCTTTGGAAAAAACTGTGGAATGGTATAAAAGATTTAAAGCAAAAGAGAATATGGAAAAATTTATGACACGCCAAATAGAGGAGTATGTAAAATATGAATGAACGTATCCCCTACTCCGGCAGAATTTATGATAATAAAGAAATAGAGAATTTAACCAAAGCGGTAGAGGAATTTTGGCTAACTGCTGGGCATTGGACAGCGGAATTTGAAAAGAAGCTTGCGAATTATTTAGGCTTGCCTTTTTGTTTATTTGTAAACTCCGGCTCTTCTGCAAACTTGCTTGCGTTTATGGCTTTAACTTCACCATTGCTTGAAGATAGAGCAGTTAAAAGAGGCGATGAAGTTATAACGGTAGCAGCCGGATTCCCAACAACAATAGCTCCTGTAATTCAATTTGGAGCAATTCCCGTTTTTGTAGATATTACAGTTCCGCAATATAACATAAATATTTCTGCTTTAAAAAATGCGCTTTCCGAAAAAACAAAAGCTGTGTTTATTGCGCACACTCTCGGCAATCCCTTTGATATTTCTGCGGTTAAAGATTTTTGCGAAAAAAATAATCTGTGGTTGATAGAAGATAACTGCGATGCTCTTGGTTCGGAGTTTGGAGAAGAAAATCGCAAAACAGGAACATTCGGCGA
>WRMM01000335.1 GCA_009777135.1 Candidatus Fibrimonadales bacterium | reverse complement strand
CATAGATATTGGAACTCCTGTTTCATTAACCCATTTGCCGGTACTGTAGCAAAGTGAAAAATCCGCTGATTTTTCGCTTGTTATCTGTTTTCTTTTTTACAGGACTTTGCGTTTGCATTTTGCTTTTAGTTGGTTCACTTGTATTTTTTAATTTCCCTGATGCAGGTATATGGTTAGCGGAACTGCTTCTTCATTAGCGGTTCCGCTTAAGTTGCTGTTATTTTTGGCGGGAATTCTGCTTGCTACTGCTGTACTTGCTATTATAGGTTTTAGAAGCATTGAGAAAGAGAAATTGCTGGAAGAAAAAAGATATGAAAGCGCAAAGGAAAATTTGAAAGCTGCTATTATTGAAAGCTCCAAAAAAGAAACGGAAATGATAGTAACGGAAATAGAAAGATATTATCTTAGCGAAAATTTTTTGCAAGATTCTTTGGCTGGAGTTTTATCCGTATTTGTTTTTAGGGATGGAGTTTTAGATTATCCAAATATGAGTGAAGAAGCAAGGAAGGGAGGCAGTGAATTTTATTTATTGGATTATAGCGATGCGCTTGTTTTAAAAAGATTTTTGGATTTGCAGCAAGCGGGGAAGTTTGCAGAAGCAAAGGAATACGCTTTGGAAATGGTTAATTCTTTTTTGCAAAATCCGAGCATTGCCAGTTTGGACTGGGATAGTTATTTTTTAGAAAAAATGCTAAACGATATTCTTTGCGATCAGAATTTGAGCAAAGAAGATGGCGAGGAATTTAAAAATATTTTAAGCAAAACTCAAAGGCTTTTGCGGAATTTAAATACATATTCCCTGCACAGAGATTTTTTGCTTGCTCTTGGAAATTATGCAAATTATTTAAATTATGGATATTCTTTTATTCAGCACGAGGGCGAATTCTTTTTAGTTATTCCGCCATCGGTGGTTGCTGGGAGTTCTATTATAGTTAAAATAGATAGAGAATTTTATTTGAACAAAATGAACAAGGCAATAAGCGAAACAGCAAGAGAATGGAGCTATATCCATTATTCCATTTCTGGCGAGTTTCCTTTTGGAGAAGCAAATATTTTATCAGAAGAAAGTATTATAATTGAAGAAGATTCTAAAACTGCAAAAAAAGATGGAACGAATTTTCTTTTGTTGACGCTTGTTTTTTCTTTGATAATTCCCGTGATAGGCGTTGTGGTTGTTTATAGAGGTTTTTCAAGAGAAAGGCAGCTTAGGTTAATGAAGGATAATTTTCTCTCCACCATTTCGCATGAGCTTAAAACTCCGCTGACTTCGGTAAAGATGTATTCCGACCTTATAATTAGAAAGCCGGAGAAGGCGGTAAATTACACAGGCGTTATATTAAAAGAGACCAGTCGCTTGGAAAATTTGATAGATGCGATTTTGAACTACACCAGAATGGAAAGCGGTAAAAATACTTTTCGCTGGGAGAGCATAAATCTTTCGGAATGCGCAGAAAAGGTTTGTGATTCGCTAGAGGTTATTGCAAACGGCAAGGGTTTGGAAATAAAAAGGGAAATACCGGAAAATTGCAACATTATAGGCGACTATCCTTCTATTTACAGCCTTGTGCAGAATCTTGTGGATAATGCTATAAAGTACACGGCTGAGGGTTATGTTTCCGTTAAGTTGCAAACCGAAGAACAAGGTACTTCGCTTTCTGTTGAAGATACGGGCAAGGGTATTCCGGTGGATGAGCAAAAGAATATATTTGATGGTTTTTACAGAATTGGCGATGAGTCAACAAGAGAAACAAAAGGTTCGGGTTTGGGCCTTGCTATTGTAAAACGCACGGCAGATATTCATAAAGCGTCTATTATATTAAAAAGCGCTCCCGGAAAGGGTGCGATTTTTACAGTGGTATTTAAAGCATAAAATTCGCAATTACTATATTAACCCTATAACCAGAGGCTTTTTAATGACGACTAACTATGAATATGCGCATAAGTTGAGCGGCACGCTGGCGAAAATTACGAGGTCGCCGGCTATTTCTGCTGGAATTTTGAAAGATGCCGCAGATATCATTGCACAAGAGGGATGCCATGCATTAAACGCCTCTCGCGTAGGAATATGGATAGCAACAAAAGAGATGGATATGCTCAAAAGCGTCTCTTGTTATGTTATTTCCACTAATGATTTTATAATTCAAAGCGATTTTGATTTATTGGGCTGTGTCGAATACACAAAACTTTTTGAAACTGAGCGGTTGATTGTAACAGACAATGTCAGAACCTCAGAGGTATGGGCTGAGCTTGTGGATGAGTATAATCCCGATTTATGCGCCATACTTGATGTTCCCATACATATTGACGGCAAACTTGCAGGAGCAGTTTGCATTGAACAGGACGCTTGCAAAGAATTTCCCGAAATGCGCGAATGGAGCATAGAGGAACAAAATTTCGCCTCTTCTCTTGGCGATTTAATAGCGCTTGCGATTTCTGGCACGGAACGGCGCATAGCGTGGGATGCAGCCGTGAAAGCCAACAACGCCAAGTCTGCTTTCCTTGCCACCATGAGCCACGAAATCCGCACGCCCATGAACAGCATAATGGGATTTGCGGAGCTTGCGATGGACAAAGCGGTTGAACCTCAAATCAAAGACTATCTAAGCAAAATCACAGACAACACAAAATGGCTTTTGCGCATTATAAACGATATTCTGGACATTTCAAAAATAGAATCCGGCAAAATGGAACTGGAAAATATACCTTTTGATTTGCACGATGTTATTTCACGCTGCCAG
>WRMM01000334.1 GCA_009777135.1 Candidatus Fibrimonadales bacterium | reverse complement strand
ATATTTGCACAACAGAAGCATAAACACTGCATTCGCAGTGCCTGCAAAGGTGGTAGGCATTCCGGAAAAATAATCCGGGTAAGAGTCGCTATCCATGGCATTGTATTTTGCAAGCCTGATGGCAGCGCACACCATATAAACAGCAGAGCCAGCAAAGATGGCTACAATTTTTGCTGAATACCACTCTTCAGCAAAATTTTTATAAGCGAACATCAGCATAAAGGCTGGAGCCACGCCAAAAGCAATTAAATCTGCAAGGCTGTCAAATTGCGCGCCAAATTCCGAGCTTGCGTTAAAAGCTCTCGCCGCAAAGCCATCCAATTTGTCTAGCAGCGTGCAAAAAATTATGAAATGCGCCGACATAAGCACTGGATTTTCACCGCCAAATAAACCAGCAGCCCAGCATATTGAAGCCGCGCCCAATAAAAAACTCATGCTTGTGAAAGCATTTGGAACTATAAATTTTGCTTTTCGCATTAAAAGAATTTAGAAATTATACTTTTAGTAAATACTGATTTTACTCGTTTGGGACAGGAACATAGGGCAAACTATGTGCAAATCTACGTTATTTGGGATATAATTTTTAATAAAATGGCTTTTTTAGCTGTTTTATAGGCTGCTCTTGCCTCTTTGAGAATTTTTGAGCGTGAAAATTATTTGCAAAAAATTTCGCTATTCCACAATAACAAGGTTTTTGCTTTTTCTGTTGTGCAATTGCTTAAAATCTTTCAATAAAGGCTTTTCGTTTTCTCGTTTCAATAGTTCATTAATGTCTAAAATGTCTGTGATTTTTTTCTCAAAGCAGAATTTTAGAATCAAATCTCTTTTAACGCAGTCTCCAAAAGAATAGCCTGCGTATCTAAGCAAATCTTCTGTTTCTTTAACCGAAGCATCAAGCGCAAAAGCGAATTTAAACACTGTGTCTTTTGCAGGAACTATGCCATCAAATATGCTTGAAAAAACCTGCTTTGAAACAAAGGCTTTTCTGTAAATTTCAGGGAATTTCTGATTTTTGCCAATTTTTTTATCTGAAATTTCTTTTAAATCCATTAAAACATGAAAGAATATTTTTTTGTTTTTCAAGAAGGCTTCAAGCGCAATTCTATCAGGCTGTTCATCTCTTGAACTCGCATAGCCACCTAGTGTGGGTACATTGCCATGCGAGTCTTTTTGGCTGTCTGTTAGCCATGGAGCATTATGCTTTTTTAGATACTCGCTTAATTCTTTGAGAAGTTTTTGGTTCAGCATTTTTTAAATTTAGAAAATAATCGCGGCTTTTCAGCGTGCTTTCATCCACTACAGTTCCTTCCATTGCAGCGCTAACGAAGTCTTGCGGGTCGCCTAAATCTCGCAATTTGAAGCTGGTATCATAGTTTATCAAGGTTTTAGCCTTAATATCTCTGACACGGTATCCTACTTTTTTGCCATTGCTATTGTATAGCACCCAAATTTTGTGCGTATCGTTGCAAAAATAATTGCCTTGTTGCAAATATTCACTCCATCTCATAAAAACCTCTGGTTGTTGTTTTAAATAAATTTAAAAATAAATTCGCTTTAATGGGTCAAGCTAGAATTGACTTTTGTATCCTCGCCTCCAAGCCCAAAGCTTGAAAAGATATTTTGTAATATTTCTATATTCTAATTATGGAAACAATGTCTATAGGCAAATTAAAAGCGCAGCTTCCTGCTGTTTTGGCTACTGTTAGAAATGGCGGTCGTATTGGCATATTGTATGGTAAAAACAAAAGAACTATAGCAATGCTAGTTCCTTTTTCTGAAGCCGAAGAAACTTCTTCTTACGAAATAGGGAAGAAATATTTTGGAAAATATGGCAGTGGAAATGGTACTTTTTCTCAGAATTATAAAAAATTGTTAAAACGTAAATTATATGAAAAACTCCATTCTCGTTGATGCAGGTCCTTTAATTGCTCTTTTTGACAAAGATGATTTGCACCACAAATCAATAAAAAAGTTTATATCCATAAATAATTGTCAATTAGTAACGACAACTGCAGTTATTACAGAAACTTCCCATATGTTAGATTTTAATGTTCAAACTCAAATTGATTTTCTAAAATGGATTAGCAATAAGGGCGTTATCATATACGATCTTCATCAAAAAGATATTCAAAGAATAATAGATTTATCTACTAAATACTCTGATGTACCTATGGATTTTGCAGATGCAACTTTGGTGATTACCGCAGAGCAAACAGGAATTCGATAAATAATTTCCATAGACTCTGATTTTGAAATATACAGACTGTTGGGTAAAGAGAAAATTGAAAATATTTTTTCCAATTTCATCTTTCATTCATAGAAACGTTGCTAGGTTTTCAAAATTAGGGAAAAGTAGTTACCAATCATAATAGCCCATTTCACACAGAATTTGATTTGCGTTAGTAGCTGCTTTTTGAATAAATAAGTCAGTAATTGTGAGATCGCTACTTGAATTATAGCCTGCATTAATGTAAAATCTGGCATTTGAATCGGTACCTGTTATATAGGCATATATTCCATACCATAAAAGATCCTCATTTGAATATGATGGTATGCGACCGCATTCTTCATAGTCGCATCTAAAATCTTCTGCATAGTAAGCTGTGTAGTTTCCGCCAATTTGCTGAAAACCAATTTGCATATCTCTTGTAACTGAGGAATTAGTATATCCCCACAAGCTAATAAAGTAACAATCTCCTTGCCTTAAATCGTGACCATCTTGCGAAATTTGCAGATAATAATTTTGGG
>WRMM01000333.1 GCA_009777135.1 Candidatus Fibrimonadales bacterium | reverse complement strand
ATCTTTATAACTGCCTTCCATGCTATTCTCCTGTAAAATTATTATATAAAAAATCATTTATTACATCAGCGTGGGAATCCTTACCTTTAGCAACGAAAATAAATTCATCTCCGCCATTGTAATACAACTCCCAATAAGATACTAATTTTTTCACAAACATAAAATTTTGCCTGCTCCTAAAAAATCTGCGAATAACATCTTCACTTGGAACATCATGCCCGCCTTTTGAAACCCTATTCTTAATCCTATCAATGCAAATTTGAGGATTATCCAAGAAAATAAAACGTAATTCTATTTCATATCCATTTTTCTTAAAATTCTCAATAACCCTATTATGGTACTTTCCAGAAAGAGTTGTTTCCATAACAACAGATTTTCTAGCAGCTAAAAAATCATTTAATCTTTTAAAAAATTCTCGCCCTGCCTGCATATAAGCTTTTGAAATATCCTGTGAATTTATGGCTTTTGCTATTTCATCAGCGTTTAAAAAAGGCAAATTCTCCACGTCTATAAACTCTTTTGCAAGAGTCGTTTTTCCGCTGCCGTTTGGGCCGGCTATTATGTATAGAGTTGGCATAGCAGGTAAGGTAGAAATTTTCCCGATTGCTGGGGCGTTGCGGGCTATCGTTGGGCAGGGCAAACGCATATAAACGGTATTGCTGTGGATATTGGGATGTTGCAATTTACTCCGATTGGGAGTGGGGATAGTAAATGCCTAATCTTGGGAATTAACACCCAAAAACAGTTATTTTGTCAAATTCCTTGACATAGAGCTTATCTTCCCAGTTTTTGCTCATGTCCCTGTCGAAAACTACAAGCCAACCCTCATCCGTGCCGCAGCGAGACATGTATTCGGAAAGCTGAACCAAGCCCTCTGGAATGGTTTTGTCGTTTCTTAAAATTTTAAGCTCAATAGGGTATTTTTGACCTTGCCACTCAACGCAAATATCTGAGCGCATCTTGCCCAAAGCCATTTCCCTTGATATATCGCCGCCGCCGTTCACAACGCGCTGCAAAAACGCCTGGATAACCAAATGGGGAGCAGCTTCGTCGTATTGGTAAAAATTGGTCTTGTATCTTTCTATCCAAATCTCGCTGTTCTCGCGCCAAAAATTCTGGAAGTCTTTAAGCAAAGCGTTTATGTCTATCTTTCCAGACTTCAAGTAAAAGGGTGCTTCATACTCCCTGTATCTCTCTTTTATCGCTTCTTGAACGCTGTAATTCAAAGCCCTAACTATTAATTCCGCATAAATCGGGTTGGCTGGCTCCGTTTTGCCTCGGTCGCTCCGTATCAAGCCCAAATCTCTTGTGTATAAAAAATCATCGGACAATCTGTCTATGCTTAACTCTTCGCCCATAATCATAGGCAGCATGACATTGCGAACCCGCCCTTCTTTTAAACGCTCCATAAGGCTGTCAAAATGCGTTCCTCTTGCTAGAACTATGTTGTGAATCGCTTGCTGCGCAAGCTCTGCGGTCACAGGCTGGGAATAATTATATTGAGTGATTTTCTCCACGCTTTCTCTTGCTATCGCATTCACAAGCCAAGGCTGCCCCTGCGTTTGCTCGAAAATGCAATCCACAGCCTGCGGTTCAAAAATCTGCCCCGTTGCCTGCGTGTGCTGATTGTAGAGCTCTGCTACATCTTCCTTTGTGAAATTTTTCAAATTCAAGCTTTCCGACACAATGTTAAACGGGCTAGAGCTTCCAAGCGTGGCGGAATCCGGCCTTATGCTGGCTTTGTAATCCCTTATGTTCCGCATTCCTACAAGAGCTATGCTATGAACAAAGGGAACTCTCGCTCTGGAAATAAAACCGTCTCGCAATTGCCTCAAAAAAGAAATCAAGGTTCCGTTGCTTAGGCAGTCGGCTTCATCGAAAAATATAATCAAAGGTTTGTCAAGAGAGCGGCAATAACCAACAAGACTATCGTTTAGCACGTTAGTTATATTGCTGTAATTGGCATCTTTTGCAAAGCCTGCGGGCAAGTCTTGATTTCTTATGCAGAATTCTATTTTTTTGACTATTTCGGGCATTCCTTTTTCTGGATCGGTAAACGCCTGCAAAGACTCTAAGGAACAATACAAAGCATGGTAATTACCTTCTGCATTTATTTTATCAACCATGTCCAAAAGCAAAGTAGTTTTCCCGCTTTGCCGTGCAGCGTGGATAACAAAATAATGCTTTTGTTCTATTAAATCGGTCAACTCCTTGCCAATGCCACGCAAAGGGTCAAGCATATAATGCTCGCTTGGATGGCAAGGACCAGCTATGTTGAAGTATTTTTTGGACATTTAATGGTAATGTAGAAAAAATTGCTTTTGTCAGAATCAATTCTGACAATAAGCAAAATACTATCATTCCTAATCTACATCGCACTCTTCGTCCGCCGCAGCACCATAGTAATGTGTAGTCCATTTAAGTCCGGCTTGTTCCGTTGGGCAGCTAAGCCCTGCTCCAGATGGGCATTTGCTTCCAGACCATGGAAGAGCGTATAGCTGACAGATTGATTTTGCTTCGCTTGCAGACATGTCGCTGAACTCTCGGCATACAGAGCCCTCTTCTTCCATATCCCTGGTGCATGAACCGATAACGCCGCCACCGCCACCCGAATTATCGTCATCGTCTTTGTTGTCCGATGAGCAGGAAATTGTTATTGCCATGGCAAGCATTAAACTTGCCGCCGCTAGAATAAGTTTGACTTTATTCATGATTGTTTCTCCAATTGTTTTCTAGAGTGAAACAAGCAA
>WRMM01000332.1 GCA_009777135.1 Candidatus Fibrimonadales bacterium | reverse complement strand
CATTTGGGACCGGCCATATTTCCTGCGTTGTGCGGGCAAATCCGCCATAAGGAAATTCGTCTACCTGTCCATAATCGTTGATTGCAAAATCCCTTAAATTTATTGTGCGGAAATTCAAAAAACCATTCTTTTGAGCACGTCCCATTATTGAATGATTCATAGGCGCAAACATCTCAGGGAATAAGGTAATGCAGTCTATTTTCATGGTTAATGCAAGCGGTTAGTGGCTAATAGTGTTTGAATAAACTCTAAATTCACGGCTATTTTTTTGTTTTCCGTGTCTATGTTTGAAATACAGTCATCTATCCATGGGACTATGATTTCCTGCCCTTTTACAAGCAGGTTAAATACATTTACGGAAGGCATATCTTTTACGCTTAAAACTTTGCCGATAATATTTCCATCCGTGTCTATTGCTTCAAAATTTTCAAAATCGCTAAAATAAAATTCACCCTCCGGTGCGGGCAATCTTTCGGATTCGGATACTAGAACATAAGCGTTCACAAAAGGCTGAACCAATTCTGGCAAGTCTAGACCTTCAAAATGAAATTTCCAAACGGTGCCATAAATTTCAGAGCGTGAAATTATGACCTCTTCAAGAGCTTTGCCTGGTAGCTCTAAATAAACTTTTTTCAATAAGGAATGCCTCTCAAAATCATGAGAGAGAGGCTTGCAAAGAATACCGCCAGAAATGCCATGAGTTCGCATTAAACGCCCCACAGCTACAAAAGAGCTCACTTGCTAGCCTTCGGCTGGAGCTTCTGCCGGTGCAGCGGCAGCGGCTTTTTCTGCCTCTATTTTGGCTTTGGCTTTGGGACCTAATTTTGCTTTTTTGGTTTTTAACGCTAGTGGAACCGGAGTTTTGCCTTCAATGCTTTTACCCGCGCGTTTCTCATGAAAAAGAGCCATTATGCCTTGCTGTTTTAGCAAAGAACGAACCGTATCAGAAGGCTGCGCGCCAACACCGAGCCAATACATAACTCTTTCGTACTCAAAGCGGACAGCTGGAGTTTTCAGATTAGGGTCATAAAAACCGAGTTGCTCTATAAATTTACCGTCGCGAGCCTTACGACTGTCTGTTACCACAACCCTATAAGTGGGATGATGGCGTTTTCCAAATCTTGATAGGCGAATTACTGCTGCCATAAATGTTTCCTATAAATTACAGAGCTAAAATATAGTAAAATAAAACTATGCCGTCAAGGTAATTGCTTCACACTGTCATTATTCCGCGATTCTTTCACCCTGTTAATTATTCCGCGATTCTTTCACCCTCCCAAACTAACTTTAGGAGATGGAAATGAGCATCAACACCCGGCAACGCACCACGCTTGCTCTCATAAAAGGAGCCGCAGAAGGCAAGTACACGGTCAAGGAGATAGCCCTTAGGCTTAACCTGTCAGAACGCAGGATTAAGCAGATAAAAAAAGCATTCAAGAGCGAAGGGGATTCAGCCGTAATCCACGGAAACAAAGGCAGAAAGCCGTCCAATGCCGTTAGCGACGAGCTTCGCGGCAGAATCGCGGAGATAAAAAGAAAGGAAGTTTATTCCGATATGAACTTCAGCCATTTCAATGAGTATCTTGAAAGCGATTTTGGGATTCGGGTAAGCTACAAAGCTTTGCATTCTATTTTGAAGGAAAAGGGGTTTGTTTCCAAGAAAAGCCATAGGAGAAGAAAAAAGCAGCTTCACAGGCATAGAGAGCGCAGAGCCTGCTTCGGCGAGATGCTGCAGGCGGATGCAGCATCTTACAGGTGGCTTGGAACGGATGAGTATTTTTCCCTGCACGGATTCATTGACGACGCCACGAGCAAAATAACAGCCCTTTACATGAGCAAAAACGAATGCCTGCAAGGTTACCTGGAAGTTCTCAGAAGCACTGTGAAAACTTACGGGCTGCCAATGGAGCTGTACATGGACAGAGCCGGGGTTTTCAGCGTCAACGACAAAAACGCCGAGTTCAAGGATCTGCATGGCAACGACAGCCGCAAGACCCAGTTCGGCAGAATGCTTGGTGCGCTGGGCATAAACCCCATATTCGCCAACAGCCCGCAGGCAAAAGGAAGAGTCGAGAGAATGTGGAATACTTTGCAGGACAGGCTAACCGTGCATTTCAAAAAGAACGGCATAAAAACCGTTGAGCAGGCAAACGAGATGCTGCCCCGATTCATTAAGGAGCACAACGCCAAGTTTTCGGTCAGGCCCGCCGAAAAACAATCAAGTTTTGTGCAGATGCAAAAACTAAAAGACCTTGATGCCTTGCTTGCCGTAAAGCATGAAAGAATCACCGACAGATGCGGAGCGTTCTCGTTCATGAATCTCAAATTCCAAGTGGTGGCCAAAGAATGCATGGCGAACAAAAAAATAACGTTCATGTTCAGCGACAAAATAGGATTGATGGCCGAGTGCGACAAAAAATACTATCCGGTGAAGCAAATCTCTTTTAAGGACAGCATCAGAAATCCTGTGCCGGAAGTCGTAAAAGATTTACTCGAAAAATGCTGCATGGCAAATGCACATTCGCCTAATTACAAAGAATTGGCTTGAATATTTCCTATATTGATAACGATAGGGTGAAATAATCCTAGAATAATTAAAGCCTTTTTAGGGTGAAATTTTCAAAAATTTTTGACATTCACGCAGCCAAAGCAATAAAAACGAAAGTCATTGCCAATTCGCTGGGAACAAGTTCCGTGCCAAGGAAAACTGTGGAAAAGTTAAAAGCAATGTGCAATTTGGCGGGCCAAAATGCGCTTGTCATCGGCAATGGAAGAATAGGCAG
>WRMM01000331.1 GCA_009777135.1 Candidatus Fibrimonadales bacterium | reverse complement strand
TGCAAATCTACGTTATTTGGGACATGATTTTTAAATATCATGTCCCATGTCCCAGCCAATGCAGCTCCACATGTCGCTTGTTCCATGCTCCAGAGCATTAAGTTTGAGTTAATCAGCATCCTGTAGTAAAAATCTATTTTGCAATAATGCGATTTTCTTTTATAGAACCGCTTGAAATTCGCAGAATATAAATTCCGTTTGGAAATTTTTGCAAATTTATGTTAACAGTTCCATTGCCTTGCTCTTTGAGCAGCAATTTTCCGTTTGGGCTGTAAATGGAAACTTGCAAAGATTTATCGCCAAAAATTTGCAGAGAATTTTTGTCTTGCACCACGTTAAAATTCTGAACATTATTTTGTTTTTTCACAGGCACATTGCCGCCATTTTCCACAAATTTAGACAACAGTCTTATATAAGACACTTGATAGCCATTGTGAGGTTCTGTTATTTCCCAAGAATTCATAGGCCAGGAATAGTTTATGTCCTTGTACATTTTTGCAGGCGGTTCGGTATTTTTGTTTGGGATAGTTGCTAAATTGCATCTTGCATTGTTAGATGCTGAACCGCAAGAAGACGGGCAGCAGCCATCTAACCCATAGTTTTCATTTGGGCCGCCAGCCAAGTAACCTGGCACAGGGGGTATGTTGCCACCTTCCCCAAACCACTCATGATACATTGCGCTTAAACTTTTTGCTGCTCCATAGCTTTGCATGGAGGTTAGATAAACCATATTGAATGGATTTACGCCATGAATATAATGCAGATAATCTTCTGCTATGTCTTTGTAATTTGCGCTTGAACTTACAATATTCCATTTGAAAAAGGTTATGCCGTAATCAGCTTTTGCTTTGTTTGAACCCCAATTATAAGCCTTGATGAATGATCGGTAGCCATCGCTTCCATGCGCGCTATAGAAATCACCAGATTTTGCAAAGGCTGTTACCAGCTTGTTTCTCATAGTGCTTTTCACAGAAGCTGTGCCGCCTGAATGTTCTAAATATCTCATATACAGCATGTGTTGCGCAAATCTATATTGATCCATAAAATCAGACCAGGCATACAATGGCAACGGGCTTAAATTATTTTCAAAAATATCCAAAAAAGAATTTTCTCCTGTGAGTTCATACAAAGAAAATGCTGCATTTATGCGGTTTTCAACCCTGTCCCAAGAATCGCTAAGTTCTTGATTGCCCGCAGCCAAACCCACAGAACCTTGTTCTTCTGAATTGTTGTGAAAAATTGAATCAGGATACGCTTCCGCCCAATCCCATGCTTTTAGAGCGGATTCTTTCAATTGCTCTGCATAAGCAGTTTCACCACGCGCGCCAAAAATGCGAGAAGCTACGGCAAAAGCTTTGGCTGTTCCTAAGGTAGCGGTTGTGTTTGCCGGGCCATAGTAGCTTCTTCCTGCAGCAGAAGATGGCGGCGAGGCATCTTTATGCGCCAAGCTTTGAACGCTTAGCACTGAGCCGTCTTCGTTTTGCATTTTCAAAAGCCAGGATATTCCCCATTTTACTTCATCTAAAATATCGGGGGTTCCATTGCCAGATTCTGGAATGCCGTAATCATCTGCAAAAGCTGCTGGATTTTCTTCATAAGACATTAGCAAACTTTCAACATAATCTGCTGTCCATTTTGTGTATTTATTGTAATCGCCTGCATCAAACCAGCCACCTGTCAAGTCTCTTTCTTTCTCTACATTAGTTGAGTCAAAAAAATCTCTGCTTTGCGCATCTTGCAAAAAGTTAAAGCCATCAGCCCAGGTTTCCCCAGCGTATTCTTTTGGTTTGTTGGTGCCGGCACGTTGATAATAAAACATTTTAACAGCAGCTTTTAGCGCATTGTTATATACATCGTTTGCTATGGAAAATGAAAAAGAACGCACATTATTTGAAACATCCAGCACATAATAGCGCCCCGGCAGATTGACCGATGAAAAGTCAAACCACCAGATTTCGTCACCTGAATCCGGGTCAAGAGTAAATTTATGCTCTAGATTGCCCTCAAAAGCCGTTGCGTAGGTTCCCTCATTTATTACGCGGTAAACGGTTCCGGGTGAAAACGATTGATTAGCGTCAATTCCTTCTTTAGGATTGCGGATAACGGCAACTTTCTGCGCATTAGTTCGATAGCCAAACTGGTCTATCACTATAAAGTCGCTTAGGTTTTGGGAGAAACAGAGAGTGGCAAGCAGCAGCAGAAAGAGGAACTGGTTCATGTTTTTAATATAGTAAACGCCACTATTGTCCGATAAAAAAATAATTTAATGAAAAAACGATGAAATTAGCGAAAAAAGCCCCCTCTTTCAGAGCTTCCCTTACCCACTTCTTTCCCCATGAGATAGGGTTATTGCGTATGTATTGGGCAATTCTTGCATATTCCGTTTCATTGCGGACTGAGCCTGCGGTAAAATCACGATTTAGATTAAAATTTAGATGCGTTTGCCCTGGTTATATAAGATTTACCCTTGACAGCGGGTTGTTTTTTTACTATATTTACTTATCTATGAAAAGAACATACCAACCTCATAATCGCAAACGTGCTAATAAGCATGGTTTTATGCACCGTATGGAAGACCGTTGGGGCCGTGATGTGCTGAGCCGTCGCCGGGCAAAGGGCCGCAAGAGACTCACTGTTAGCGATGAGCTTTATAAAAAGTAATTTTGCTAAAAAGTTTCCGTTTTCCTTCTCGGGCCTCTTATATTATTGTTGCCTCCAAGGGCAAGAGATTTAATTTTGGTTTTTTAAACCTCAAAGTTTTGCCAGCCCCAGATTCTCATAGCAGATTTT
>WRMM01000330.1 GCA_009777135.1 Candidatus Fibrimonadales bacterium | reverse complement strand
GAAGGCAGAATTATTCGCGGCGGCAGTTGGAACAGCGAAAGTCGTGAAGTTCGGGTGGCAGACAGGCCTTACGAAGATCCTGAGCAAAAAAGCGGAGATTTAGGGTTCAGGATTGTATTTATGAGATGATTTTTCTACATTCCTAAAAGATGCACGACATCTTAGTTATTGGCGCGGGTATTGCGGGTTTGACCGTGGCTCTTAAGGCTGCGGAGAATGGCAATAGCGTTTTGCTGCTCACAAAGGGCGGAAAGCCGGATGGCTCTACTAATTATGCGCAGGGAGGCATTGCCTCCGTAACTTTGCCAGAAGACTCATTTGAAAGCCACATTGCAGACACTTTGGAAGCAGGCGATGGCTTGTGCAATAAAAAGCAGGTGGAAATTTTAGTTAAAAATGCTCCAGAAGCCATAGAGCAATTGCTCAAATGGGGGGTTAATTTCACAACGATAAAAAACGATGAAAATTCCTTTTCTTTGCACTTGGAAGGCGGGCATAGCTTTCGCCGAATTTTGCACACCGCAGACTTAACCGGCAAAGAAATTATGCGAGCATTGCTTTCGCAGCTGAAATTTCGCTCAAAGGGAATAGATTTTCTTGAGCATAGCACAGTTTTGGATTTGATAACAAAAAAAATAAATGGAAAACTGCGCTGCATTGGCGCCATAGTTGCAGAAAAAAATGCAAAAAAAGCAAAAGCCATTTATGCAAAAACCGTTGTGCTTGCAACAGGCGGAGCAGGCTGCCTTTGGCTGCATTCAACCAACCCGCCAGATGCCTGCGGCGAAGGAATTTCAATGGCTTATCGCGCTGGAGCCGCCTGCCAAGACTTGGAATTTATGCAATTTCACCCAACAAGCCTTTATGCTCCGCAGCTCAAAAAAACTTTTCTCATTTCAGAAGCGGTGCGTGGATTTGGCGGCATTTTGAAAAACAGCAAAGGCGAAGAATTTATGAACGGAGTGCATCCGCTCCGCTCCCTTGCTCCACGAGACATAGTAGCAAGAGCTATTTTGCGAGAAATGCAGCGCACAGGCAAAGACTGCATGTATTTGGACGTAACTCACCGCAAAGCAAAGGATATAAAAACGTATTTTCCAAACATTTACGCAAAATGCCTTGACTGCAAAATAGACATTGCAAAAGACTGGATTCCCGTTGTGCCAGCCGCCCATTATATGTGCGGAGGCGTGATTGCGGATTCTTATAGCAGAACAACCATAAAAGGTCTCTACGCCTGCGGCGAAGTAGCCGCCACCGGAGTTCACGGAGCAAACCGCCTAGCTTCAAACTCCCTCTTGGAAAGCGTAGTATTTTCTTTGAAAGCCTGCGAGGATATAAACAAAACTTTGGGTATGGGGTATAAGATATGGGGTATAAAGAATAACTCTCAACTCTCAACTCTCAACTCTCAACTAACTGTTAATTTTAAAAAGTTAAAAAAAGAAGTAAAAACCATAATGTGGGAGCATTGCGGGATTGTGCGGTCAACTGAGGGGCTGAAAATTGGCATGGAAAAATTGCTGAAATTGGAAACGCATGGGTGTTTTGAGCTTCGCAATTTTTTGGATTGCGCAAAGCTTGTTGTGGAATGCGCTTTAAAGCGAAAAGAATCCAGAGGCTTGCAGTGCCTTACGGATTACCCAGAAAAAAAAGCAAAATACTTAAAGCACTTTAAAATAAAAAACGCCCGGAACAGATGATTGCATATCAGCCCCGGGCGCTGGAGTAGAGGAGAAGTGTGTATTAATTACTTAAATGCATAGTTAAAAACCAATTCAAAACGATTTAAAGAACCGCTGTCAACTTTTGTGCCATCGGTTTTATCTGCAAAATCAGTTGTTAAGTTAGCATACTCAAAACCTATGAATGCGCTTGAAGCAATGCTGTATCTTAAATTTGCAAATATTGCCATATTCTTGTTTGGATGATTTGCGCCATCAACAACGCTTTTTACTTCTCTGTTTTCATCAATGGCTTCAAGACCTACGCCGCCCGCAAGAGACAGATTGGCAGGAAGTTTCACAGTTACTGCGCCCCAGCCGCCTAACGATTGAATGCCTTCATCTGGCTTTCCGCCAGTGGCAACGCCGCTTCTGCCTATGCTTCCATTGTTATATCTATTAAGATTTTGCCCAAAGAAAGCTTCTCCAGAAAGATTTACTATGTCAATTACAGGCAAAGACAAGCTTGCTACGCCAGACCAAGAAGCGGGAGTGCCCCAGCCATCTTCTTTTTTAGCGTCTATACCGGCTTTGTTATTTGCAGCTTCTTCTTCTGATGCGTAGTGGCCGCTAAGGGTAAGTTCTATGTTCTGCTTTTCGCCAGCCCAAGAAGCTGGAAGCTTTCCTTTTAAAGAGCCTTGAAAGCCTGGCATTACCGGATTATTTCTTCCTTGGTCATCTGTTATAGCAGCAGCTACTTCAACTGGTCCAAGAGCTTGGGTTAAGCGAATTTGCGGGCGACGAGTGCCTATGGAACCCTGCCTCCTTAAACCGCCTTGGTTAAGCGTGGGCGCACTTAAAGGAGCAATCAAATCGCTGCTCTGACCCATAAGCAAAGTCAATCCAAGGTCTTTGAATTTTATTTGGCCAAATGCATGCCTTATGCGAAAGGTTCCAACAGCATTTCTATTGAAACCAACGCCGTCTGCAAAGTCGCTTTCAAATCTGCCTGATAGTTCTGGTGCTCCTTCTTTTTGAGGTCCAGAAAAATTTAAGCCTATTCTTGTTTGATTTATGTTAAATCTGAAACGTCCCTCGCCATCATCTGCGTTTGGCGGAACTATTTCTGTCCA
>WRMM01000329.1 GCA_009777135.1 Candidatus Fibrimonadales bacterium | reverse complement strand
GCGCATTGCCGACGCTGAAAAATAAAGAATCGGCATTGCGGCTGGTAGTAAAACGTGCGAAAAACAGAGCGGAAGAGTTACAGGCGAAATTATCGGAGCAAATGAAAGCCTATGACCGTATGGTGGCTTTGTGGAGTGAATTTCCGCTCAATTTGATAGCAATTTCCGATGTAACAATGGATGTGGTAAAAGTAGCCGGCGTACGTATTCCGACTTTGAAAGAAGTGTTATTTGAAGAAAAAACCTACAATTTGTTCAGCGCTCCTTTTTGGTATGCCGACGGATTGCAGATTTTGAAAGAACTTTCCATTATCGGCATCGAAAGCGAATTTTTTATCGCCAAAATGCAGATACTCGATAGTTCCCGTAAGAAAACAACACAGAAAGTAAACCTGTATGAAAAAGTACAGATTCCCGGTTATCAGGAAGCTATTCGAAAGATAAAACGTTTTATGGAAGATGAAGAAAACCTGTCGAAAGCAGCACAGAAAATTGTAAAACAACGGCAAAACGAGGAGATTATGCAATGATTATTCCAATGATTAAATACGACTTCGTACTATACAATGCGGACTTGCCGGCTTTCCTTGAAAAGTTGCAAACCTTGGGCATTGTTGATACAAAGCGCAGTATCAGACCAATAGATGAACATTCAACCGCCTTATTGGAAGAGATAACGAACTATAATTCCGTCTTCAAACAACTGAGTAAGATAAAAATTGAAAATCCGGAACCGGTTTCCCACGCTTATACAGCCGAGCACATTTTGAAACATACCGAAAAGTTGTTGGAAGATAAGGAACAGACGACGCTTCGTGAAACTAAATTATTAATGGAAATAGAATCCGCACGTCCTTGGAAAACATGGAGCATGGGCTCAATAGACCGCTTGAGCGCATTAAAATGTACGCCCCATTTTTATATCGTTTCGGAGAAAAAGTACAAAGCCGAGTGGGAACAAGAGTATCCTTTAGCTATACTCAATGAGGAGAAAGGAAACATCTACCTTGTTGTATTGGAACAGGAAGGAGAACCTTATCATTTTCCCTTGAACGAAGCTAAGTTGCCTTCTGCATCCATAGACCTGCTGGAGGAAGAGTTAAGAAATATCGAACAACGCTTGGAACATATTCAGCAAGAGTTTGAAAAATATGCTTTGTCAAAGGAACTGTTAATGAGCCATCGTTCGGAACTTATTACGCAACTGGATTTGTATCTGGCGGGCAAAGGAACGGCATCGGCAGCAGAGGATAAGTTAGCAATCGTTACCGCTTTTGTGCCTGAACCTCAAAAGCAAATATTAGACGATTTTATTACACAAGAGCAAGAGCTGTATCTCTGCGAAGCGGCAAAAATAGAAGATAATCCGCCCATTAAGTTGAAAAATAATCGTTTCGCCCGCTTGTTCGAGCCTATCGGCGATATGTTTATGCCGCCGCTCTACAACGAATTGGACGTTACGGCATTTTTTGCACCCTTTTATATGCTCTTTTTCGGCTTTTGTCTGGGTGACATCGGCTATGGCATTATCTTATTGTTAGTGGGAACGCTTGGTAAATTTTTCATGCCGAAAATGAAACCGATACTTAGCTTGGTTCAATTCCTTGGAGTGGGAACGATTATTCTTCCCTTGCTGTCAGGAACTTTCTTTGGCTTGAAATTAGGACTGTTGTTTAACATAGAAGGAGTCTTTTTTGACGATTTACAAATGTTTTGGTTAGCCATTGCCTTTGGAGGCGTTCATATTATTTTTGCCAAATTGGTAAACACTTTTGACGCCATGTTTCGCAAGGGATTCCAGCATGGTTTGGCGCCTTTGGGATGGGCATTAGGACTGATTGCAGCTGCTTTATATGCGGGACAGTCTTTCTTGTCGCTGCCTATTCCTGTTCTGTGGATAAAGGTTAGTTTGTTCTTAGGTATCGCCCTCATACTGTTTTTCACCTCTCTCTCTAAAAATATTTTTATCCGTCCCTTAAAAGCATTAGCCTCTATAATGGATGTTACAGGCATTTTTGGCGATTTGCTTTCCTATATTCGTTTATTTGGATTAGGCGCTGCCGGAGGGATTTTAGGATTTGTTGTGAATACGGTGGGAGGAATGGTATGGAACATTCCTTTCATTGGCTATTTGTTCGGTGGTATCGTTTTCGTGGTTGGACATGTGGCAGTGATGGCTCTTTCCTCGCTGGGAGCGCTTGTACACCCCATGCGCTTAACTTTTGTCGAATTTTATAAAAACGTTGGTTTTACGGGCGGAGGACGTCCTTATAAACCGCTTACAAAAATTGAATAATCATAATTTTAAACTTTAAAAAATAATAACATGGAAAATCTACTTCATTGGCCCTTTATGATAACCCTTTTGGTTGTTCTTGGTTTTGTTCTTATGTTAGGGCTTACTTGTATTGGAAGCGCTATTGCAGTTTCTAATGCCGGAAATGCTTTAATTGGAGGAATGAGAAAAAATCCCGATATGTTTGGGAAAGGACTTATCCTTTGTGCCCTGCCCTCCACTCAAGGCTTGTATGGCTTTGCCGCATTCTTCCTGTTCCTGTTGCAATTAGCTGAAATGTCAACACTTACCTATATGCAAGGAGTGCTTATTTTTGCTAGTTGTGCAGCGCTCGGTTTTGCAGGCTACATCTCAGCCTTGTATCAATCCAAAATTGTATGTAACGGGATTTTGGAAATAAGCAATGGAAGAGACGTTTTTGGACAATCGCTGATTTTATGCGTATTTCCGGAGCTTTATGCCATCTTGACCTTTGCTGCGTCCTTCCTCGTTTATGCGATGGC
>WRMM01000328.1 GCA_009777135.1 Candidatus Fibrimonadales bacterium | reverse complement strand
AAAAAATGGAGATCCATTTTCGATAGCAGAGCAGGTAGCTTTAAAAACTCGCCACTATGCAAAGCGCCAAATAACGTGGTTCAGGCACAAGGAAACCCCTGTTTATATAGATGGAAATGCGCTTCACCTCCCAAACCTGCGTTCTCTTTTTTTCCATGGATTCTTTTTGCCAGTTGCTTCGTCTTTGTTGCGTTGCTGAATAATTTCAAAATCATTTTCGCCTTTTACGGGATTTACTTTGATTAGCTTTACCGTAACTTTGTCGCCTCTCTTAAATCTTTTTCCTGTGCGTTTGCCTATTAAGACTTTTTTTATTTCGTCGTGCACATAAAAATCGCCCGGAATATCTCGCATGTGCACAAGGCCGTCTGCCATTGCTACAATTTTGTCTGAAATAGAAATGAAAATCCCAAATTCCTCTACGCCTTGAATTTCTGCGTTAAATACCTCGCCAATCCTGTCTTGCAAAAGATAGCTAACGCATAATTTCAATGCTTTTCGCTCTATTTTCTGGTTTATTATTTCTGCTTCGTTGAGTTGAGATGTGATGGCAGAAAGCTGAGAGTTTCCCTTTTTGCTAGATAATTCCCTGTGGCACCACAAATCGGCATAGCGGCGAATGGGGGAGGTAAAGTGAGCGTAGTCTTTCCAGTGCAGAGCAAAATGGCCGCTGCATTTTTCGGAATATTGGGCTTTTTGCATGCTGCGCAGAATTTTGTTTGTTAAAACAGAATTGCCTTTTGCTTTTTTTACCAAGTGCAAATACAATTCAAAAATACGCGCTTCTTGGCTGTTTGCGCCGCTGTAGCTTTTCAAAAGCTTGCTCGGGTTGATAGGGGAGTCGGAGAACAGGTTTGGCTCGGAGTTCATTAGCTCTGTTACATCTTGCGGGTCTGGGGCATCGTGAACGCGGTAAATTCCGTTTAGCTTTCTTTTTTGCAGTTCCAATGCGCAGCATTTGTTTGCCGCCAGCATGCACTCTTCTATCCATGAATTGCTTGCATCGCTTACTCTTGGAATTATGCGAAGCGGTTCGCCTTTTTTATTGAACTGGCATTGATATTCCGTGCTGTCCAATTCTAAAATACCGCTTTCATTGCGATTTTTTTTGAGACCGGCGGCAATGCGAGCAAGCAGGCAGATATTTTTGTCTTTTTTTTCAAAAAGTTCAACGGCTTGCCCATACGTTATTGAATGGTTTACTTTTATCAAACCCTTTGCAAAGCGGTATTTGCGAACTTTGAATTTTTTGTCTAAAGTCATTATGCAGCTAAAAGAAAAGCGGTCTTCGTTTTCTCTTAGCGAGCACAAATCCGCAGAAAGAATCTCGGGCAGCATTGGGACAGCAATCCAAGGCAGGTATTGAGTGTAGCCTCGCTTTTGAGCTTCCTTGTCTAGCTCGGAGCCGGGCCGCACAAAGTGGCTGACATCCGCTATGTGCACGCCCAAAATATAGCCGTCTTTTATATCTTCCACGCTTATAGCGTCATCGTGGTCTCTTGCGCCATCGGGGTCTATGCACACAATGCGCAAGTGTCGAAAATCTTCTCTTTTTTTATCTTTTGCAAAATTGTCTTTTGCATTTTTCTGAATTTCCGAAAGAATTTCTTTTGAGAACTTCTTGTCAAGTTCCGTGGTTTCCATGAATTGTTCTTTTAAAGAATCAAAGCTTTTAGTAAATCTTTTCATAATATCATCTGCGGCGGACGCTTGTTCCCCAAGCGCCAACGCCAGTTAAGTTTAACCTAAGTCCAAAAAACGGTTCATCCCAATACGGCTCTTTTGCTTGCCTGTATCCGCCAAAGAGCGCAATGCCAACAATGGTTCCTCTGCGCCCCAGCCATAAATCTGAAAACAGAGAAGCACCGTATTCATTGACATCTTTTAAATATTTTTCTGCATACCAGGCGCTTATTCCAAAATCATTTCTTTTGAGAAACGGGCTGTAATGAAGCCCGGTTCCATTGATTTTATATTCGGCAAAATAAGAAACGGATTTTCCGGTTTCAACGTTTTCGGTTTCAATTGCAAGCCCAGACTCTTCAAAATTTTGATGCTCATAGACAAAGCTTAAATTCTTGTTTTGCAAAAAGCGAAAATGAACTCCGCTGGCAAATCGTTTGGGCAGTTTGAATGATTCTATTCTTCTATTTGTTTGCAGGGTGTCAAAATTGCTGGACAGAGGGTTTTCCCTTGTCTGAACGTTTTCTCTTATGTCTTTTTTCACTTGAATAGAGGGAAAATATGAGATAAAATAATCTATTGTTCTTTTGTGGAAATGCAAGCTGTAGCCAAAGTTCTGCCACCAATCAGAGTCTGCTTCAAAATGGGCTCTTTCTCTTTTTGTTATCATAACGTTTCTGGCCATCCAAGCTTCATCGCCCCAGTCCAAGTGCCCGCGTTCCAAGGTTGAGTAGGAGTTTCCAAAGAGAATTCTGTAAGAGGCTCCAACGGCAAAATTGCTTAAAAAGGATGGAAGCCTTATGGAGTAGCTTGGCAAAAACTCATAAACGCCTGTTCTGGATACCAGTCTGATATTTGAGTTTAGAGTCGTGTCTAGAAGCTCTAAGCGATTGTTTGAAAAATATTTTTGCTCTAAGCCAATGCTGAAAACGCCTAAAACGCCGAGTGGCAAAATCATAGAAACAGATGGCACTGTAAAAGAGCTTAAGGGTATTGCATCGTTATCTTTTTGGGCATCTGCGGATTCAAACTGAATTGAGGTTCCAAATTTGGTTCTGTTTTCAAAAGCGCTTGCCGCCGGATTTTGCGGAGCAAATCCATTCCTTATAATTGCGGCATTTCTTGGCGCCGGCTCCATGC
>WRMM01000327.1 GCA_009777135.1 Candidatus Fibrimonadales bacterium | reverse complement strand
TCTGTAAGGAGCCATTAGTCAAATCCCAGTTGTTGTCTCCTTCGAAGCCAAAAGCACGAACCGTCCAACCTGCCGCTTCAACATTTCCAAAATTCAATACATAATCAGGCTGCCCGGCTTCATCATACTCATCTCTTTCAAAAGAGAATATTCCAACCTTTCTCCAGTCCTCCGATGCAGGTATCTTACCATCTGGCTCTCCTGAAATGCCAATAAAAACAGGACCCTCAGACGTCTTCAGATCAAAACGGTGGGCAGCTCCTTTGAAAGTATAAGTGAGGTAGGCACACTGCGACAAATCAAAACTGCTTTCATCTTGATTTATTTCCAAACCAAGAAATGCGCCTGCATAATTCTCCCAATTTAGCTGATGCAAATTGATGCCTTCAAGATAGGCGTAGCCTTCTTCTTCATTAAAAAGCTTATATTCTTTGCCCCAGTCATGCACCCCAAGAACCTCATTGCCTATGGAAGCTCTTGATGGGTCGTTATCTGGTATAACCCAAGTGAAATATTGCCCCCAGCCAAGAGTTGGCAAAAAGGCAGCAAGCGTGAAAAGGATTGCAAACAAATGTTTAAAGTTCATAGTTTTCTCCTATAGCTATAAAATAGAAATATAAATCCATTTTTTTCTTTTGTCAACATTCCGTCATAAAATTGTATAGTTATTTTGTCTTTTTAGCGTTTTTATCAGTGTTATCTCAGCTCTCAGCAGGGCAAATTTGCTAAGAGAAATTTCTATTTTCCCATCAATGCAAATTGAGAACATAAGAAATTTCAGCATAATAGCTCATATAGACCATGGCAAGAGCACGCTTGCGGATAGGCTCATTGAGCTTACGGGCACAATTTCAAAAAATGATATGGCGGAACAACTCCTTGATAACATGGATTTGGAGCGCGAACGCGGAATAACCATAAAAGCTCATGCCATAAGAATGGTTTATGAGCAAGGCGGCAAAGAGTATTTGCTCAATATGATAGATACCCCAGGGCACGTGGATTTTACATACGAAGTAAGCCGCTCGCTTGCAGCTTGCGAAGGGGCTATTTTGGTTGTTGACGCCTCGCAGGGCATAGAAGCGCAAACGCTTTCCAATTTATATCTTGCGCTGGATAACGGGCTTTCAATAATTCCCATAATAAACAAAATTGATTTGCCCGGCGCAAATCCAGATGCCGTTGCGCACTCCGTTGGAGATTTGCTTGGCTACGACCCAGATAAAATTCCTCGCATAAGCGCAAAAGCAGGAATAAACGTTGCCCAAGTATTAGAGCGAATTGTAGAAGAGGTTCCGCCGCCAAAAGGCGATAGCTCTGCTCCGCTCAAAGCGCTTATATTTGATTCCGTTTACGATTCCTACCGAGGCGTTATAAGCTACATTCGCATTATGGAAGGCAGCCTGAAAGCCGGCACCAAAATAAGAATGATGAAAACCGGCGGAGAATACATGGTAACCGAAGTGGGAACTTTCGCTCTGAAACGAGATGCCCGCCCTGCCCTCACCGCAGGAATGGTTGGCTATGTGCTGGCAAACATAAAAACCCTCAGCGATGTAAAAATAGGAGACACCTTAACGGATGCCTCAAACGTCGCCGCAGAACCGCTTGCGGGCTACAAAGAAGTTAAACCCATGATTTTCAGCGGCATTTATCCTATAAACCCAGAAGATTACAAAGACCTGCGCGAGGCTTTGGAAAAACTGAAACTCAACGACAGCGCGCTTGTTTGGGAACCAGAAAGCTCAGGCGCTCTTGGCTTTGGATTTCGCACGGGATTTTTGGGGCTTTTGCACATGGAAATTGTGCAAGAAAGACTAGACCGAGAATTTAACGTTGATATTATCACCACCGTTCCGAACGTGGAATACCGCATTCACATGACAAGCGGCGAAATTATTCCCATTGAAAGCCCAAGCAAGCTCCCAGACCCAAGCCGATATGAGTATATAGAAGAGCCATACATCAAAGCGCAGATTTTCACGCCTAAAGATTATATTGGATCGCTTATGCAGCTTGCTGAAGAAAAACGCGGCACATTTGAAACAATGGAATATCTTGACGAAAACAAGGTTATTTTGCGCTATGAACTGCCTTTGGCAGAGGTGATGTTCGATTTTTACGATCGCTTAAAATCCGTGAGCCGCGGATATGCGGGCTTGGATTACGAGCCGGCCGGCTATCGCAAAAACCCGCTTGTTAAACTGGATATCCTTTTGAACGGCGACCCTGTGGACGCATTTTCGGTTATTATTCACAGAGAAAAAGCGCAGCAATATGCCCAAGCAATTTGCGTTCGCTTAAAGGATTTGATTCCGCGCCAGCAATTTGATGTTGCAATTCAGGGAGCGATTGGCGGAAAGATAATAAGCCGCACCACCGTTAAGGCAATGCGCAAAGATGTTCTTGCAAAATGCTATGGCGGCGATATTACCCGCAAACGCAAGCTTTTGGAAAAGCAAAAAGAGGGCAAAAAGCGAATGAAAAACATCGGCTCCGTTGAGGTTCCGCAGAAAGCATTCCTCGCTGTGCTTTCACTCTCAAGCCCAAGCGGACAAAGCGGCAGCGATGACGACTAGCAATTCTTACAGCGGTATATTCCCGTGCTTTCTACTTGGGCCTTCTTGACGTTTTGTTGAGAGAGACCTCAAATGCGCCATAAGCATTCCGCGGGTTTGCACCGGTTCAATAACATCGTCAACATAGCCGCGAGATGCGGCAATGGTTGGATTTGCAAACTTGTCTATGTATTCTTGTTTGCACTCAGAGGCTTTTGCTTCTGCATCGCCACCCGCTTCTTTCACAGCGTCAATGTCTTTTTTGAAC
>WRMM01000326.1 GCA_009777135.1 Candidatus Fibrimonadales bacterium | reverse complement strand
ATTCAGTGAAGTACTTTTGGTGTGCAACGAAATGGATTTAACTAAAGGCAACATGTTTGCAATAGACGGCTGCAAGCTGCCATCAAATGCCTCAAAGGAATGGAGTGGCACGAAAGAGGAATTGCGGGGTAAATATGAGAAAATAAAGAAAGCAAGCCGTAAGATACTTGAAAAGCACCGTTTGAATGACAAGCTTGGAACAGAAGAGCTTGCAGCGGACAAAAGGAAAAGAGAGAAACTTAGAAAAAAAGCAGAGCGTATAATCAATTTTCTTGAAACACATGAGGAAAGAATTGGGGCAAGCGGAGAAATTGTAAAATCTAATATAACCGACAATGAAAGCGGTAAGATCCAAAGTTCTCATGGGGTAATCCAAGGTTATAATGGGATAGCAGTAGCCGACAGTAAAAGCCAGGTAATAGTAGCAGCGAATGCATATGGAACCGTAGCAGAAGGACAGTTTTTCGGTGAATTGCTTGAAAAGACTGAGCAGAATATGAAAGCATTAAAAGGGAAGGAAAAGCCATTAAAAGGTAAAGTAATACTCGCAGATAATGGTTATTTCTCTGAAGATAATTTACAGGCAGCGAAGAATAAGGAGATAGAAGCAATAATTCCTGATGAGCAATTCCGCAATCGTGATGATGACTTAAAGAGCAGTAAAAGGCGAATTGGGAAAGAACAATTTGATGCGCGGCATTTCAAGTATGTGAAAAAGGATAATTATTATCTATGCCCGAATGGGAAAAAACTTGTATTTAAAAGCAAGGTGAAACTTAATAGAAATGAGGGGAACAAGTACCAAAGCAAAGCGAGCGATTGCAGCGGCTGCCCATATGTTTCAAAATGCTTAAAAACAAAAAAGAAAGAAAAGAAGTATAGAACCTTATATATACCGATAAGAAAATACGAAGAGAACTTATCTCAGAAGATGCGAGAGAAGATAGATAAACCTAAGTATAAAGAATTATATTCCAAGCGTCTTGGGCTAATAGAGCCAGTATTTGCAAATATAACATGTTGCAAGGGGTTGGATTGTTTTACGTTACGGAGCCAGCAGAAAGTTATGGTACAATGGTTGCTTTATTGTCTGGTACATAACATAAGCAAGTGCAATATGGCCGAAAGGAGAAAGAAGAAGATAAAATAAGGAAAAAACGAGGGAGAAGGGCCTGAATGTGGATTCAGTAAACAAAGAAATGAAAAAAAGAATATGTAGAAAAAACAAATTTAGATAAACCCAATTATAATATTTATTTTAGGTAAATGAACGATTATATAAGGACTTATTCTGCAGCCTCAACGAGGCTGCAGAATAAGTACAAAAATATACAAGAAACAAGAAAAGGATCGACAAAATAATAAAGCAATGATAAAATAGTAATCATGGCAAGGTATAAAAACACTGAATGGGGCCAAGGCTTCTTTTTAAATGTAGATTTGTCAAAACAAATCTTACCGGATACTTATGAATTTACTTTAAAACATTTAATCGACGAAAAGCTTGACTTAAGTATATTCGATAGTAAATATAATAACGATGAAACAGGTGCAAAGGCTATAGAACCAAGAATATTACTTAAAATAATTCTGTTTTGCTACTCAATGGGCATAATATCTTCGAGGAAAATAGCAAAATTGTGTGAAACACACATGATATTAAAAGCATTGGCTGAAGATACCGAGCCCCATTCTACAACGATATCCAATTTTGTATCCGGAATGAGCGGAGAAATAGAAAAAATATTCAGCGAAGTACTTTTGGTATGTAACGAAATGGATTTAATTAAAGGCAACATGTTTGCAATTGACGGATGCAAGCTGCCGTCAGACGCCTCTAAAGAATGGAGTGGAACGAAAGAGGAATTGCGTGGCAAATATGAGAAGATAAAGAAAGCAAGCCGTAAGATACTTGAGAAGCACCGTTTAAATGACAAGCTTGGAACAGAAGAGCTTGCAGCCGACAAAAGGAAGAGAGAGAAACTTAAAAAGAAAGCAGAGCGAATAATGAATTTTCTTGAAACCCATGAAGACCGAAAGGGGGCCAGCGGTGAAATAGTAAAATCAAATATAACAGACAATGAAAGCGGCAAGATTCAAGGTTCCCATGGAGTAATCCAGGGTTATAACGGAATAGCGGTTGCCGACAGCAAAAGCCAGGTAATAGTGGCTGCAAATGCCTATGGGACAGTAGCTGAAGGACAGTTTTTCGGTGAATTGCTAGAAAAGACAGAACAGAACATGAGAGCGATAAAAGGAAAAGAAAAGCCATTAAAGGGCAAAGTAATACTCGCAGATAATGGCTATTTTTCCGAGGATAATTTACAGGTAGCGAAGAAGAAGGAGATAGAAGCAATAATACCTGATGAGCAATTCCGTAATCGTGATGAAGAGTTAAAGAGTGGTAAAAGGAGGAGCGGGAAAGAACAATTTGATGCGCGTAATTTCAAGTATATGAAAAAGGGGAATTATTATATATGTCCGAATGGCAAGAGACTTGAATATAAAAACAAGGTGAAACTGAATAGGAATGAGGGGAATAAATACCAGAGTAAGGTGAGCGATTGCAACGGCTGCCCTTACGTTTCAAAATGCATACACACTAAAAAGAAAGAAAAGAAGTATAGAACTTTATACATACCGATAAGAAAATATGAAGAGAACTTATCGCAGAAGATGCGGGAGAAGATAGATAAACCAAAATACAAGGAAATGTATTCCAAACGCCTAGGGCTAATAGAACCTGTATTTGCAAATATAACTTGTTGTAAGGGCTTGGATCGCTTTACGTTACGGAGCCAGCAGAAAGTTATGGTACAATGGTTACTATATTGTTT
>WRMM01000325.1 GCA_009777135.1 Candidatus Fibrimonadales bacterium | reverse complement strand
CCTCTTGCATAAAAGCAGATTCCGTAAAAAGCAAAGATAATCAATTAATTTTGCAAGCCACCTACACAAACCCAGATACCTACGAAAGCGAAAGCGCAACTGTTTTGGTTGCTATAGACTCCATAGGCAGAGTAAAAATCGTTTTGCAGCCGGCAAAATCCAATTCTAAACGTATTCCAATTTTTGCAGAAAAAGACGAATTGGATAAAACAGACTTCAAAAAACTCTATCCAGGCGCCTTTGTGTTGCGCATGCACGAGCTTCCACAGCATATCTTGGCAGAAATAAACGAGATGCATTCCATGGTAAAACTTTCAGAGGTGAGCAAAGGCTTGCTGGAATTCTCTGAAAAATTCGGAATAAGCCTTGACTGCCTTGCAGACAATTCAGATTCGCTGGCTGCGCCGCTAAAGCAAAGCATGATCCTCAACCTAACCATAAAACTTAGGCAAATTGCCATAGAGGCTCTTTACAATGATTCTCCCGATGCCTTTGAAAAAATAAGGGAATTGAAAGATGAGTTTAACGCACTCAGAATTCCGTTAAAATCCATTGTTTTAGACAAACTCTTTGTAGAACGTCTTATTAAATTAATCTCTAGAGTTCAAGAGATGCAAAACCAAACGCTGGATAACAGCGAAAAAATGCAAAAGCTAGTGAACAAAATAACGGAGTTGATAACCATAGCAGACTGGCTCGGCTTGGATATTAACAAATATTATTTAGAAAACAAAAGCTACGATGCCTACTTGCTATACAAAAAGAACAGCGCAAAAAACGCTACTTTAAAACCGATGTTTGAATGGCTGAATTTTGAGGTGTAGATATGAGCAATTTTGTAAAAATCATCACCTTTGATTTAGAAACAACGGGTTTGGATGTTGGCAAAGACGAGATAATAGAAATAGGCGCAATTCTTTTTTCCGTTAAAGAGAGCCGCGGGCGCATGGTGCCAGAAAAACTGGACGAGTTTCAGACTTTCGCAAAAGCTTCAAGGCCAATTCCGCCTGAGGCTTCTAGGATAAACAAAATAACAGACGAGATGCTTACCAACGCGCCATCCTGCGCAGAGGCTTTGCAAAAATTCAAAATTTTCTGCGATAAATCAAATTGCCTTGTAGCACACAATGCTGAAGCATTTGACAAAAGATTTTTGAGCGCTGCTTATGGCAAGCATTCCATTCTTGCTCCTTCGCAACCAATTTTGGACAGCATAAAAATGGCGCGCAATATAGTTCAGCTTCCAAACTACAGCTTGGGAACCATAGCCAAAGCACTAGAAGCGAGAAAAGAAATATCTTTGAAAATAGATGAAAAATACATGCACCGCGCAACTTATGATTGCGAAATGCTAACGCACGTTCTGGTTGCGCTTTTGCGAGATCGCCTTTCCAACGAAGAATGGGCTGCGCAAGAATTTTTGCAAGCCCTGAAAAAGAAAGACATTCATCAGGATTCCACGCCTATTAAGCCTGTGAGACCTAAGGCTGCGGGGTTGTTTTAATATGCTTGATTCCATTGTAAAAGAAACTAGTTCAAATCCCGATGCTGCCGTTATCTGGATGCACGGGCTTGGAGCAGACGGCAATGATTTTGCCGACATTGTTCCAGATCTTGGATTGCCTGCAAACGCAGCTATAAGGTTTATTTTTCCTCATGCGCCCATAATGCCTGTGACTATAAATGCCGGCTATAATATGCGGGCATGGTATGATATAAGCGAGATGAATCTGGACAGCAACCCTGATATTGCGGGTATTGAGAAAAATTCCAAGCTGGTAGCGGAATTGATTGATGCGGAAGTTGAAAAGGGCATTAGCTCAGAAAGGATTGTTCTAATTGGTTTTAGCCAGGGCGTGGTTATGGCTTTGCACACTGCAACGCGCTATCCCAAAAAACTGGCAGGCGCAGCAAGCCTTTCTTCTTACTTTCCAACAACAGACACAATGCCAAAAGACGGCATAAACGCAAAAATCCCAGTTTTTTTCGGACACGGAACCTTTGACCAAGTTGTTCCCGCTGCTCTTGGCAAAAAAGCTTTTGAATTTCTTAAAGCAAATGGGAATCCTGCGGAAATGCATGTTTATGATATGCAGCATTCGGTGTGCTTGGAGGAGCTAGGGGTTTTGGGGACGTGGCTGGGTTCGTTAATTAATTAATAATTAAGAATTAATAATTAAGAATTTTTATATATTACTTCTTGTAAACCCCTTATAAGGAGATAAAACTATGAAAAGATTCACTTCTGTAATGCTAATGCTTTTAGCATCATTCATATTTCTGGGCTGCAGCATCAATTCCAGCAGCGATGACATCAACTGGAACGGCGACAACAGCGGAACTCTTGAATTATTCAATGGCTCAAATAAAGATATGATTGTGTTTATAGGGCAATCGCCTTCGGAAAGCAGTATTTTAGGCGGAATTAGAGCCAATGCTACAAGATTATATGATGTTAGCAAGCATGTTGACGACTTTGCTATTGGCGGTTATACAATTATACGCGGAGTCACCAAAGAACGATACGACGCAGAACCCGATCCAACAAAAGTGAAAATAGAATTCACCGCTATGGTAACTTATAGATCCGGAGCAAAATACCGCTATAATATAGATCCCAACTATATGGGCGACTATGGATTTAGAATAGGAAATAGAGGCAGAATTGGCATGGAACTTCGTAAAGACAGTCCTCATGGCGAAAAAATAGCCTACTTGCCTGCGTTGCAGCAAAATCAAATGGTTTACGCAGATAATACCAATGCCATAACTTTGTTCCCTGTTTATGTATTCTTCAATAGAAATAGTGGAGAAGTTTCCACGTTAAGCGCAACAAGCTTATTTGAAACAGT
>WRMM01000324.1 GCA_009777135.1 Candidatus Fibrimonadales bacterium | reverse complement strand
TTTTTTTGCCGCAGACTTTGCAACCTTAGCATCTGATGCCTTTGAAGCGGCAGCGGGCGTTCCTGCCTTTACCGCAAATTTTGCGGCGGCAATGCGGGCTACCGGCACTCTGAACGGGGAGCAGCTTACATAGTCCAAGCCAAGGGTGTTGCAGAATTCAATGGAAGATGGGTCTCCGCCATGCTCTCCGCAAATTCCAAGCTTAATATTCGGGCGAGCCTTTTTGCCGCCCTGAATTGCGATTTCCATAAGCTTTCCAACGCCTTCTTGGTCTAGAGTTGAGAATGGATTGCTCTTTACAATGCCTGCTTCTTGCTCGTAGAACGGCAAAAAGTGGCCTGCATCATCGCGGCTCATGCCAAGCGCAGTTTGCGTTAAATCATTGGTGCCAAAAGAGAAGAATTGCGCATGTTTTGCAATGTGCTCTGCGGTAATGGCAGCGCGCGGAATTTCAATCATGGTTCCAACCTTGTAATCCAAGGTGCGTTTTGCCGCGGCAAATTCTTCTTTCGCAACGCGATTGACAATTTCCAGCTGCAATTCAAGTTCTTTTTCAAAGCCTACCAAAGGAATCATAATTTCTGGTTTTGGAGCTTTTTTGCTTTTTGCCGCCACTGCCAAGGCAGCGCGGAACAATGCGCGACTCTGCATCTCAGAAATTTCTGGATACACAATTCCCAAGCGGCAGCCTCTGTGCCCAAGCATTGGGTTAGACTCATGCAAAGAATTGATGGTTTGGGCAACTCTCTCAAAAGGCACGTTCAGCTTGCGCGCAAGTTCGTCTATCTGATCTTTGGACTGCGGCAAAAATTCATGCAGCGGCGGGTCAAGATAGCGAACTGTAACGGGTTTGTCGCCCATAGCCATAAACAAGCCTTCAAAGTCTTCTTGCTGAATTGGCAGCAGTTTTTCCAAAGCGTTGTGAAAATGCTGAATTGGAATGTGATACTCATTTTCCAGCAGAACAGCATCATAAGGACGCTGCGCAAGCTTTGCTTTATACTCTGCGTATTCTGCGGCAAAAATTATCATTTCGCGAACGTAATTAATGCGCTCTCCTTTAAAGAACATGTGCTCCGTGCGGCAAAGACCAATGCCTTCTGCGCCAAGCTCAACGGCATTTAGAGCCTGGTCTGGCTGGTCTGCATTGGCGCGAATGCCTAGTTTGCGATATTTGTCTGCAAGCTTCATTATAAAATCATAGTCTTCAAACAATTCAGAATCTTTTGGGGCAAGCGTTTTGTCTACCAAAACCTGAACAAGCTCAGACGGAGCGGTATTTATTCTGCCGCTGAAAATTTCGCCTGTGGAGCCGTTGATTGAAACAAATTCGCCTTCTTTTATTATTTTTTCATCGCAAGTCAAAACGCCTGTGTTATAATTGATGTCCAAATCTGCGGCGCCCACAACGCAAACCTTTCCCATTTGCCTTGCAACCACAGCGGCGTGGCTAGACACTCCGCCTTTTGCGGTTATTATTCCGCTTGCGGCAAGCATTCCGCGCAAATCTTCGGGGCTGGTTTCAACGCGAGCCAAAATCACAGGACCGTGCTTTGCCCAGCGTTCCGCTTTTTCTGCGGTAAATGCGAGCGTTCCAGTGGCTGCGCCAGGACCAGCCGGCAAGCCTTTTGTGAGCAGGAATTTTTCTTTAATAGCTTTTTGGTAAGCCTCTTTGTCAAATACGGGAGCAAGCAGCTGCTCTATTGCTTCTGGGTCTGCGCTTATTATTGCCTGCTCAGGAGTCATAAGTTTTTGCTTTACCATTTCGCGGGCAATTCTAACATAAGCTCTCGCTGTGCGTTTGCCGTATCTAGTTTGCAAAATAAACAACTCGCCATTCTCTATGGTAAATTCAAAATCTTGCATATCGCCAAATTCTTTTTCAAGCTGTTTGCGAACGTTGCACAATTCCTTGTAGCAATGCTCCAAGTTCGGAGTTGTTGCCATTGACTCAATTTTCAGCGGCGTGCGAATGCCAGAAACCACATCTTCGCCTTGAGCGTTCACCAAAAATTCGCCGTAAAATTCATCTTCGCCAGTAGCGGGATTTCGCGTAAAGGCAACGCCTGTCCCAGAACTGTCGCCCAAATTTCCAAACACCATGGATTGAACGTTAACAGCAGTCCCCCACTCCACGGGGATTTTATATTTGCGGCGGTAAAGAATTGCGCGCTCATTCATCCAGCTTGCAAATACGGCTCCTATTGCGCCTTCAAGCTGTTTGTATGGATCGCTGGGGAAAGCCTTTCCTGTTCTTTCCAAAACCAGTTTTTTGAATTTTTCAATTATGGCTTTCAGATCTTCTTCTGGAAGCTGATTATCGTGCCTAACCCCTCTTTTGTTTAGAGCTTCTGCAATAATAACTTCAAATGGGTCTTGCTCTTTGTCATTTGCTCTTTCAATATGCAGCACCACGCCCGAATACATCTGTATAAAACGCCGGTAAGAATCGTAGGCAAAGCGCCCGTTTCCGCTTTTTGCTTTCAGCACTTCCACAGTTGTGTCGTTCAAGCCAAGGTTCAAAATTGTGTCCATCATGCCAGGCATAGACTCTCTTGCGCCAGAGCGGACAGCCATCAGCAGAGGGTTCTTGTTTCCGCCAAACTGTTTTTTGGTATGCTTCTCTATTGCCGCAATTGCTTTTTTCACATCCAAATCCAAACCCTTAGGCATTTTGCGCTTATTCGCATAATACTCGGTGCAAACCTCTGTGGTTATGGTGAATCCTGGAGGAACATTAAAGCCTCTCTTAGCCATCTCCGCAAGGCCAGCTCCTTTGCCGCCCAGCAAATTTCTCTGCGAACCATCGCCTTCTGTTATACTCTTGCCAAAAAGGTAAACTCTCTTCGTCATAAAAACTCCTACTATTTATATG
>WRMM01000323.1 GCA_009777135.1 Candidatus Fibrimonadales bacterium | reverse complement strand
GGGGAGTGGGTGGAGAGAAAGTTAGGAGAATTATTTGATATAACATCTAGCAAACGTGTATTTCAAAGTGATTGGCGTTCTTCAGGTATTCCTTTTTATCGTGCAAGAGAACTTGCTATGTTAAGTGAAAAAGGTAGTGTTGATAACGAACTATTCATAAGTAATGAAATGTACGAACAGTATACATATGAATATGGTAGCATTCAGCCTGATGATATTCTTATTACTGGTGTAGGAACACTTGGAAAGGTTTATGTAGTTAAAAATGGAGATAAGTTTTATTTTAAAGACGGTAATATTATTTGGTTAAAATCAAAAGGCTTAGTTAACTCAGTTTTTTTAAGACAATTATATTTTACAGATGAAGTTATTAGTCAAGTTTTTGGAACTTCTGGAGGTTCTACAGTTGGAACATATACTATAAAAAATGCTAATGAAACAGTCATTCCGTACCCAACACTCGACGAACAAATTTCCATCGCCTCCATCCTTTCTGACATGGATGCAGAAATTGACGCACTGACAACGAAGCTGACTAAACTCAAAAACATCAAGCAAGGCATGATGAGCGAACTGTTGACGGGCAGGATACGGCTATCAGGCGAGGAAAAGCCGTCATGAATAAATCAAGGAATAACATCATGAATTTCATCAATTTTCTTCATTTTTCGTGTTGGTTCGTGTGGTTCGTGGTTAATAATTCTTCTGGATTTACTGCATTGTATAAACCAACTTACAAGAAATCCTTGCTAGTTCGATTTGAGTTATTGCAAAATTTGCAACAACTGCCGCAAAATAAAGGAAATTAAACATGAAACCCAAAAAAAAGAAGGCAGAAGTTACAATTCGCAGTTCGGCGGCTGAATACCTTACTTTTATTACAGCAAGCGGGGAAGGCGGCGTTGAAGCTGTTTACGCCGATGAAAATGTATGGCTTACACAAAAAATGATGGGGGTTTTATACAATGTCGAAACACACACAATTAATTATCACTTAAAAAAGGTGTTTGCAGACAATGAATTGCAGGAAGATTCAGTTATTCGAAATTTTCGAATAACTGCTTCAGACCAAAAAAAATACGATACAAAGCACTACAACTTAAAAGCCATTATTGCAGTTGGCTATAAGGTTAATTCCGAACGAGCTGTGCAATTTAGGAAATGGGCGACAGATATCATTGAAGAATATACAGTAAAAGCCTATGTTATGGACGATGAACGCCTAAAATCCGGCAGTATATTGACCAATAAATATTTTGAAGAACAGTTACAGCGCATTCGTGAAATTAGGCTTAGCGAGCGGAAATTTTACCAGAAAATAACAGATATTTATTCAACATCAATTGATTACGATGTAACAGCAGCAGCAACCAAGCGTTTTTTTGCAACTGTTCAAAATAAGCTGCATTGGGCTATTCATGGAAATACAGCAGCAGAATTGATTATAGATCGTGCCGATGCTGAAAAACAACACATGGGACTTACCACATGGACAGATGCACCAAAAGGAAAAATTCAAAAGTTCGATGTAATAGTTGCAAAAAATTATTTGACCGAATTTGAAATGGGACAGCTTGAACGGCTGGTAACCGCCTATTTAGATATTGCAGAAATGCAAGCGATACGAAAAATACCTATGACAATGGAAGATTGGGAAACACGTCTAAATGCCTTTATCAAGGCAGCCGATCGTGATATTTTATGTGATGCAGGCAAGGTTACCGCTGAAATTGCCCGGCAGCATGCCGAAACAGAATTTGAAAAATACCGCATTATTCAGGACAGATTATTTGAGAGTGATTTTGACAGGTTTGCCGCTTTAGAACAATCATTCAATAAAAAAGATGCAGCTAACAGCAAATGAAACTTCAATTCCGTCACCAACATTGAAATATACCTTCAATTACTGCCAAACAACTTCTTTATTCCAGATAATAGCGCTTTTCGAAGTGAAAAACGCCTCAGCCAACTAATCTCCTGCATTCGAAATAATAGCGTTTTTCACACGCTTCCCCCATAGAAAAACTCTTGCGGGGCAGGGGGCCCGATTTTGCAACTGTCTTGAAAAGATCATCCTTTCTTACCGGGGGAAGAATTAGTCCTACTGCCCGGCGCTCTTTGTCTGCTGTAAGCCGCCGAACTTCATCTTCACCGTGGATGTAATCTATTGAACATCCCCTTTGCTTTACAAAGCTATCCAATAGGGGCTGAAGGCTGGCAGTAGCAATTTGAGGAGACAGGTTTTCAATGCGAATAACATTGCTGTTTGACTGTTCCTGTTTACAACTGATGTCTTTCAATGACGCAAGCGAATCGAGAAGCTCGGACGGCTGGACATCAAAAAGTACGCGGTGTATGGGCTCAAACTGCATGGCGGGGTCGTAAATGTTTTCAATCTCTACCAGGGCATAGCGGCAGGGATGGACCGGCGGATTATCTGCGGAATTGCCGCCTGATCTTTTTTCCGCTGCGTGGCTTTTTTTGTATTCTTCCCATATTTCCTTTGCTGTGGCAAGTGAATGATTCCCGTCTCCGGCGGCAAAGATGAAGGGCAGATTATTATTTTCATAGCGGCTTACCGAACGGCGGGAAAGCTCTTCCAGCTCTGCGGCAATAAAGTCCCAGTGATCCTCAGAGTCGAGGAACCAGCCGCTGAGATCGCCGGATTCCGCCATTAAGGCGCTGTGGTAAACGGGGGCGTTTCTTTTTGCCCGCTCCGCCAGTCCTGGCAGCAGCCTGTCTTGGTCGTCATCAATGAGCAGCAAAATATGGGATGTTTCCAGGGCAGCTTTGCGGCGTATGTCCATTCGCGGGGGAAGCCTTTCGGCGACGGTCCCCTCGGTGCAGCGAATAAGGCGGCGGGCCTGGGGGCTCCAGT
>WRMM01000322.1 GCA_009777135.1 Candidatus Fibrimonadales bacterium | reverse complement strand
TCAATTTTTCTTGATAGTCGCTAAATAACATTTCGCCTTTCAGCGTCATAGTGTACCAAGTAGTTCTGTCATATTTGCGGCTATTAAAATTGCCTTTCTCTATAATGCTGTCTTTTTCAAGCTTATCTAAAATGAGCCATATTTGCTTCGAGGACAGCCAAGGGAATAACTCTGAAAATGTTTTATTGGTGTTAAAAGTCCAGTATTTGCCTTCATGAAAGTTTTTTCTGTTGGCTTTGTTATGGAGTATCCAATAACGCAGATTAGATAATATAGTAGCACCATCAGCGCCGTAGCGTTTGGCTACGGCAATATCGAATGAATATTGCATTATAACCCTCTGCTTTGACTGTCGTTTAATAAGGAACTTTTGTCGGCTTGCCGTTTCCTCTTTGCTCATACCGCCACAAAACGAAGCGATTGAGAGCCTTTATCTCCTGTGGTATACTGCTTTCAAGCCGTTCGATTACATTCATATATCAACACCCCTCTTTCTTTGAGAGATGTTTTGGGTATAATAATGCCACCATTTTAATGGTAAATATTTGGGCATTAATAATGCTTTGAGCCGCCATTGTTCCAGCAATGGCGGCTTTTTACCTCTGTGCATCATGCCTGCCTCCTCTCAAGTCTTTCCGGCAAAGCTCTTACTCCGCGCTCCTGTTTTTCTTCCTGCTGTGGAATATAATCGCCGCGCAGATAATCTTCAAGTAAATCGATGCAAACAAGCCGCTTTGAGCCTATTTTGATGTGTGGAAATTCCCCACGCAGAACAAGCAACCGCAAGGCATGGGGAGTTAATGCCGATTCCGGATCAGTCGCTTTGATATGCTTGACTGCTTCAGGCAATGTACGAACGCGGGGCATTTATTGAGCCTCCTGACTTTTTTTCGTTTGTAACCGCTCAATAATAGCTCGGATAGCTGTTTTTTCCTGTTCTGGTAGTTCTTTACGCAGCTTGCGAGAGAACCCGCTATCGTGCATACCTAATGCCTCCGCGACTTCCCAAAGTTTCACCCCAGAGACGCGGGCTTCTAACCGAATATCAATATTGCACATATAAAAACCTCCTCTAAAAATTGTTGTTGACATAAATAGCTGGCAATGGGAGAATAATAACAACAATAAATTACATGTCAAGTAATAACTGTCTTTATTATAGATAATGCAACAATAACTAACATAGAGGGGATGTATTTATATGCCACGTAAATCAAAACAGACAGCGGAAACAGAAAAAGAGCCATTTCCAACGGCTCTAAGGAGAGAATTAGAGGAAAGAAGTATCACACAAAAAGAATTAGCTGAATTTTTGGGAATTGCAAGGCAAACTGTAAGCCTTTATTGCACCGGACAAAGCTCCCCAGATATCAATATATTACGCAAAATAGCTGATTGCTTGGGAGTGTCAGCAGACTATTTACTTGGCAAGACGAACGCTAAAACCACAGAGATGGAATTGCGTTCGGTTTGCGATTATACGGGATTGAGCGAAGAAGCTGTAAAGAAGCTGCATTTTTTATCAAAGAGTCATAGTGGAATTTATGGAAAATGCTTATCAAAAACCATTCTTAGCAAATTTTTTGAAAAATTTGTGCATTCGGCAGAATTATTAACACAAATGAAAGATGAATATGTAGGAGAGGTATTAGATTCATCGTACTTCATGCACGTTTCAAAAATGGAATCATGGGCATTTCTGCGAGATATTTACAAAGAAATTGTAAAAGAATTTAAAAAAACTCCGAATGAGCCATCTTTTACAGAAGAGAAAGGAGAAACTCTTTCAACTGAACAAACTGAATGCGAGGACTCAAGCCATGGCGACGATTAGAGAACGGAGCGGAGTATATCAAATCCGGGTGTCTGCTGGCTATGACATGCGGGGCAAGCAGATTGAAAAATCAATGACTTGGAAGCCCGCTACAGGCATGACTCCACGGCAGATTGAAAAGGAATTACAGCGGCAAGCAACTTTATTTGAAGATAGAGTAAAGAGCGGGCTTTTTGCAGATGGAAATGTCCGCTTTGCTGATTTTGCGGAACGGTGGTTATCGTTAAACGAAAAAAACTTTGCTCCTAAAACGCTTTTAAGATATATAGACCTGCTTAACAGAATTAACCCCGCCATAGGGCACATACGGATTGAGAAACTACAAGCACAGCATTTACAAGAATTTTATAATAATCTTTCCGAATCCGGCATGAATAAGAAAACAGGCGGCGGACTATCAGCAAAAACCATACTGCACCATCACCGGCTAATAATCGTTATACTGGGCAGTGCCTATAAGCAAGGCTATGTCATGCGTGACGTGTCCGAGTTGGCGGTTCCGCCAAAAGTAAAGCAAAAAGATATTGTGTATCTTGATGAAGTTCAAGCTGTGACTCTACTTAATGCGCTTGAAGCAGCTCCTCTTAAATGGAAAACTGCGCTAACACTGCTCCTTTATACGGGAATGAGGCGCGGGGAATTGATTGGTCTGGAATGGAGCGATATTGATTTTCAAAGTGGTTTGATATACGTAAAAAGAACAGTGCAGTATGTTTCAGGGAAGAAATACGAATGGAGAGATGAAAATGGAGTGTTTCACAGAGGGCAGATAATAACGAAAGAGCCCAAAACAGAAAGCAGTAAACGTGTTATCTCAGTAGATAACGCCCTTTTACAGCTCCTCCATGAATATAAAATATGGTGGTTAGAGCAAAAGTTATTGAACGGCGATCGGTGGATTGCGACAGACAAAATATTTATACGAGAAAACGGCGGGGTAATGCACCCTGACAGCATAACAGATTTTACAAAGAAATTTGCCAAACAGCATAATTTACCGGATTTTTCACCTCACAGCCTACGGCATACCAATATCAGCCTGATGAT
>WRMM01000321.1 GCA_009777135.1 Candidatus Fibrimonadales bacterium | reverse complement strand
TCTTAAAATAAAATTGCTTGCATTTGCCGAAGAAACGCCAACATTGTAAGTATTCCTCAGCATCAGCTTTTCAATATCTTTTAAATCTCCAGTTACACCATCGTATTGAATAAGCACAACCTCTTCTCCGCTTCTAACCGCAGATGTTGAGCGACCTGTGATGTCTCCGCTCCAGGCGGCAGCTATAAGCATGCCCGGAGCACCGCTTATGATTCGCAAAATTCCGGTATTTGCATCAAAAACATAATCTGTTCCGCTTTGCATTTCTGTTAGCGGCAAGCCCCGGATTCTCTCTGGATTGCTGCTTCCCGGAGGATAATACACTCCAGTCACATTGTCTATTACCGAACTTTTATTATTGAGAGGGCTTCTTCTGTAGAGCTTTAAGCCAGTTAAATTCCATCTAGGTGGCATACTGCCTCTTATTTTTGCATTTATATAACCAGTGCGCATGGCATGCGTTAAGAAATAATATTTTTGATCAACGAAATGCTTATCTTGAATTTGAAATTCCGTGCTCTCATCTCTGCCTCTTATGGTATAGGTTTCCTGGCTTCCAGCATCTTGCGAGGCTATTGTGGTTAATAGCCAATTACCGAATTTCCAGTCTGCTTTTATTCCGAATAAACCCTGATGTTGCTCCGCATACCCAGTTAATTCCGTGCCAGACAAACTCAAGGACGTGTTTCCTGCTTCCAGCCTTTGCAAAATATAATCTTCAAATTCGCCAGGCGTAGATTCTGCGTAAACAACGCGAACCCTGTTTCGAACGCCAAGCCCGCCCTCGGTATGATTCAATTCAACCGTAATATTCCTGCCAATTTTTCCCTGCACAATAAAACTGGGAACGTATGAAAGAGTCGGTGAAGGCAACAAGCTTTGTTCCGTGCTTCCAGGCGCATCGTCATGAACGCCTATGCCAGACAGGCGAATATTCATTGTACCTTGCAGTAACAGCTGCGGACGGTCAAAACCAAAATCTTTCATCCAAGACGGTATTTTCATAGGAAGCGATATATTAAAGAGCGAACCTTCAGCCGAAGCATCCACTCCGCCATTTCTTTGCCCGATAAGAGAATTTAGCCAAAGCCTGTCAAGCCCTATGTAAAACATATCCAAAGAGTAATCGGCAAGCTCTGGATAATAGGCATTCCAAAGTTCCAATGTATCTTTGCTTATGCTGTTTGCAACTTTTGCCTGTACAATGCTGGCTCTGCTTTCAAAATCTATTCCGTGTTCATATACTATCGGCGGTTTGCTCGCATTTAATGGCATGCCATCTGAAATTCCTTTTTGCGGAAGCAGACCTTTAAGCGGTTTAGTTTCCGGCGGCAACGGAATATATTGAATTGATGATTTTTGCAGAGTATCTGAAGTGGCAAAGCAAAAGCACGCCCACAGCAATACTGCTACGAAAACAACCCTGAAAAACATTGGAGTTAGAAAGTAGAAATTTCAGCGTTGAAAAATATGTGGTATTTTAGCTTATGTTTCTTTATTGACAATCAATGACACACTATTGACAATGCCCGATTAATCCTGCACGCAGCGAACATAGTAAGCATGATTTTTTTCGTTGTTATTTTCAAGCATAACTTCAGAAATTGAATTCATGTAACGATTATAGGCGTTGTTATTATTGTGTTCAGTTGCGCTCCACCAACTGCTGTAATCGCCAATAAAATTGAAGCTTCCGTCATTGTAATAAGCGCCGCCAGGCAATGCCGAAAATTCGTAATTGTCTGCGCCATTCCAAAGCGTTTTTGATTTGAGTTTTTTTGCCGCGGTATTATCGCCTGCAATTTTAACCAATTCATTCCATTCATCGCGACTGGGCAAATGCCAACCATCCGGGCAAGCATCTTTTGCTGCGTTCCAAGTATATAGCCTGCCATATTTTTCGCAGTTGCTTTCTTCATTGCCATAGCACCAAGAATCATCTGTTTTATAATTTAGGTTGCCAGCCATCCAAATCTGCTGGCCTATTTTCACAGCTTTGTATTCTTGTCCATCGCGGCTATCGCTGAGCAAAAAAGTTTCAGCTTGAATTTGCGCCTGTTCTTTTTTTTCTTTGCAGCCAGCCATGCAAAGAAAAAGAAAGCAGAAAATGAAAAATATTCTGTTCATAATATAAAGATAGTAAATATTGTCAGCCAAATTCTGGCATACTTTTTGCATTCTATCCAATATGGCTAGAATTACGTTCTCAACTATGTACGATACCACGATGCGTTATCTGCAACGCAACGCAGGTGAGCTTAATAAACTGCAAGAGCAGATTGCAAGCGAAAAAATGATAAACCGACCGTCCGATAACCCGGTTGGCTTTACTAATGCCCTAAATTACAGAAACATCCTCAATTCGCTGGTGCAGCAGAGAACTAATATGGATGACGGCGAAATTTACATGGGTATTTTGGAAACAACCCACCAAAGCATAAATAATATCTTTGAACGCAGCCAAGAACTTGCGGTGCAGGCTTCAAACGACACCATGAACCACCAGAACAGATTATTTATAAACATGGAGATTCGGGAAAATTTGGAGCAGCTGGTTTCCCTTGCGCAAACCAAGCACAAAGACAATTACATATTCAGCGGCAAATGGTCAAACCAGCCTTCTTATGAAATTAAAAACGGAGCAGCAGATTACAGAGCGGCATCGCCTTTTATTCCAGCTAATGCCCCTCCTGCAGAGCCTTTTGAAAATACAAGCCCTGTTACAATCCAGATTTTTGATTCTAATTATATTGACCCAAATATAAAACCTGTTCCGGATAATCCATTGGTTCAGCGTATTATACCTGGCAGCTTGCAACTGGGAGGCAATTTGCTGGAAACGCCGCATAGAAATACAGACCTCCCTGCAGATCACCCAGACTA
>WRMM01000320.1 GCA_009777135.1 Candidatus Fibrimonadales bacterium | reverse complement strand
CGATTTACGATAAGTGCAATGGCGAGGTATATAACCCAACAACGCATAACTGCACTTGCGGTGCTTTAGTGCCAAGATGCGGAAGCTCTACATACGATGAAGATACCCATTTTTGCTCCGGCACAACGATTTATGAAAAATGCAGTGGAGAAATATATAATCCATCAGAGTATTACTGCACTGACGGTGCTTTAGTGCCAAGATGCGGAAATGCTACATACGATGAAGATACTCATTTTTGCTCCGGCACAACAATTCGTGAAAAATGCGGTGGAGAAGCATACAATATATCAACGCATAACTGCTGCAGCGGAGTAGTGTACAATACATCAACGCAGAGCTGCGTTGGCAATGCCGTGCTTAACAGATGCGGAACATATTCATACGACCCGGCAACTTATTTCTGCTTTAACTCAACAGTTCATGAAAAATGCAATGGCAAAGAATATAACCCAGAGGAAGAGGAATGCGTTGGCAATGCAATTCAAATATTCTTTGAAGATTTTGAAGAAACAGCAACGACTCTGTGGTCATCTTATAGCACGCATCCAAATTACTGGATAATAGGCACAGATACTTATAGCACAGGCTCAAAAGCAGCGTATATAAGCGACAATAATTCTTCAAATAATTATACCACTACTTCGGCTAACGAAGCTAATCTTGTCAAACATATTCTATTTACTGCTTCTGCCACAAATTATACATTATCATTTGATTGGAAAGCTAATGGGGAAAGCAATCATGATTATATGACTGTGTATTTGGTACCTAATACAGTATCTGTGTCATCTATGGAACCTGCTTCTGAATATAGAATAGCTTCAACAACAAATTTTTCTGGCAGAGATACTTGGACAAAAGAGACTATAACTTTACCAGCAGCAACATATAGCGGAGAAAGATTTTTTTTGTTATTCCGCTGGCAAAATAACAACACAGGAGGAGCGCAGCCTCCTGCTGCCATTGACAACATTTTAATAACGAGGTAACTTAGCCTATTAATTTCTAACTTTTTCCCATGCCAAAAAAAATTGTTGTTTTGACTGGAGCAGGAATCAGCGCGGAGAGCGGGATTCCTACTTTCAGGGATTCGGGCGGGCTTTGGGAAAATGAGCCTGTGGAGATTGTTGCAACGCCGGAGGGCTTTGCCAAGCATCCCGAGCGGGTTGCGGATTTTTACAACAAACGCAGGCAAGATGCGCTAAGATGCGAACCAAACGCTGCTCATTATGCGCTTGTAAAATTGGAAGCAAAATTCGGAGATAATTTTTTGCTTATAACGCAAAACGTAGATGATTTGCATCAAAGAGCGGGCAGCAAAAGAATTATCCCCATGCACGGCGAGCTTTTGAAAGTCCGTTGCTTGGGAACCGCTGAGCATGTACTTGAATGCAGAGAAAATCAACCAGAAAAATGCCCGATTTGCGGAGCGAAAATGCGCCCCCACATTGTTTGGTTTGGCGAAGTTCCATTTGAAATGGACAGAATTTACAGCGAATTGATGAACTGCGATTTATTTGCCTACATTGGCACAAGCGGAGCGGTATATCCAGCTGCAGGCTTTAGGCAGGTGGCAAAGCAGGCTGGCGCGCACGTTGCATGCTTGAATTTGGAAGAAGTCAGCGGCGGCTACACGGATGAGTTCATAAAAGGCAAAGCTGGCGAAATTGTGCCGGAGTGGGCTAAATTACTATATTCTAAAAACCATTATGCAAAAAAAAATAAAGACTTGTAAAAAATCAATGTTTTGGATAATCATTTTGGCGATTGCTGCTATTGCCTCGCCTTCTCCCGATGCGGAATACCGACTTAGGGCTGCGCAGATTGCCGATTCCATGGACGTAAAATTGCTGGCGGCTCAGGTTATTCTCACTGCGGTGAGCGGGAAAGAAACTGTTCCTGAGGCAACCCGCAAGCTATTGACCGAAATCCCCGCTGGAGGGATTATGCTCTTTGGCTACAATATTGTGCCAAATCCGGAAAAAAATCGGGCTTTTATCGAAGAACTTTCCAATTTTATTGCCAGTTTAACGTTGCCGCCTTTTATTGCATCTGACCAGGAAGGCGGTCCGGTTCAGCGTATTCGCGGAAAAGCGGCGTTGCCTGCGCCTTTGTCTTATTGGGAAAAGCTGTCTGCAAACCAAAACAGCAATGCGGATACGGTTATTTCTGCAATAGAGCAGGAAGCTACCCAAGCAGGCAAAGAACTGCGCCGCCTAGGCGTTACTATGAATCTTGCTCCTTTGGCGGAAGTGCTTACAGAAGAAAACAAACCTTTTCTTAAAAATCGTTCCTACGGTCCCGATCCAATTTTCACCACAAATGCCGCCGCCGCTTTTATCCGAGGCATGGAGAATGCCAAAATTGCCTCTACCGTAAAGCACTTTCCCGGCAATTCCTCTGCCGATCCCCATTATCACAAGGCTGTTTTGGGTGCATCAGAGGCAGAATTAGAAATGATGATAGAGCCTTTCAGAGAACTTGCGCGCCGCGAAACGCCGGCAGTGATAATGGCTTCTCACGTGATTGTCCCGTCTTGGGATGCCAAGCCATTGACCCGTTCCCCAATTGGAGTAAAACATATACGTGAAATGGGGTTCACTGGTATAATTATGGCAGACGATTTTGCCATGGCTGCGGCTGGCGCACCACCAGAAATTGCCGTTGTGGAGGCTTTGGCTGCAGGTGTGGATATGGTTATGGCTTGGCCTAAAGACATGCCAAAAATCTATGCGGCAATACTTAAAGCTCTTGAAACGGGAACTCTTGCTGAAGAACGGATCAAAGAAGCTGCTGAACGGATAATCTATCAAAAAATACGATATGGGGTTGTGAATTAATATTACTTTCCCTTAGCCATTCTCTTCAGCTTTCCCACATTTACCG
>WRMM01000319.1 GCA_009777135.1 Candidatus Fibrimonadales bacterium | reverse complement strand
GGTCGGGGCTAGAGGCGCAGAGACTTTTTGCAGAGCCGAAAATTCGCATAAAAACGCAGGCTTTTGATTTTATTATTGGAAAAAGTATAATTTCTGGTAAAAACCGCACATTTTTGAATGTTCATGGTATAAATTTTTAACTTCTCCCTTAAATCAGCACTTGCGTATAACTCCCGCCAATATGCCCGCTATGGAGAAATCTTCGCCTTCGCTTATGGTTATGGGCAAATACTTTGGGTTGGAGGCGCGCAGCTCTATTTTGTTCGTTGCTGGATGGTAGCGTTTTAGCGTGGCTGTGCCATCTACTATGGCGGCTATTATTTGGCCTCGCTCCGCGCTTTTTTGCATGCGTATTATTGCGATGTCGCCGTTCAAAATGCCGTCTCCAGTCATGGAATCGCCTTGCACCCTAAGGGCAAAGATATCGGAACTGCGAGGAAGCACAGACCTATCTATGGTAAGCGTGTCTTCTACATTCTCTTCTGCCAAAATAGGCGTTCCAGCTGCTATGCGGCCTATTATGGGCAAGGCAATGGTGTTGTCGGAGGGCGGAAAGGCGCTTGGCGGAAGAGCTATTCCCCGAGCTTGATTGGAAAACTTTTTTATAAGCCCTTTCCTTTCAAGAGCATTAAGAGCATCTCTAACCCCATTGGTGCTTCTTATGCCGAACTCATCGCCTATTTCGCGAATAGTCGGCGGATATTTGCGATTAAGGATAAATTCCTTAACGTAATTATAAATATCTAGCTGTCTAGCTGTAACTTCTCTCATAGCATTAAATATAGAAAAACGCTGAACAAAAAGGCAAGAAAACGTCAACAATTGTTTGCAAAATGCAATTTTTTCATTTTTTTGTCGGATTTTTGGCTTTTTTTCCGTCTAAGGGATATGAATGAAAGTTTTAGTTTTAAAAAAATGCTGAAAATAGCTGCGGATTCTGATTTGCCGGTTTTGATAACAGGGGAGTCTGGGGTTGGAAAAGAGCTTGCAGCCAGAGAGCTTCATGCTATGGGCAAGAGAAAAAGCAATTTTGTTGCGGTTAATTGCGGAGCTATTTCTACGGGAATTGCGGAATCTCTTTTTTGCGGTCATATTCGGGGGGCTTTCACTGGGGCAAACAGGGAGCAGCTGGGTTTTGTGCGGGCGGCAAATGGCGGAACTCTTTTTTTGGACGAGGTTGCGGAGCTTTCGCTGGAAATTCAAAAGGTTCTTTTGCGAACTTTGCAAGAAAAATCGGTTATGCCTGTTGGCAGCCAAAGAGAATTTCGGGTTGACTTTAGGCTGGTTTGCGCAACTCACAAGAATTTGCTTGCTTTGGTTGAAAATGGCCTTTTCAGGAAGGATTTATACTTTAGGCTGGCGGCTTTGCTCATAAAAATCCCATCTTTAAGGGAGCGAAGCGATTTGCGAAGCATTGCCCAGTCTCTTTGGCGCGAGCATGAGCCTTTGAGTGAACATAATTTCAGGGTTTTGCAAAATTACTCATGGCCAGGCAACATAAGGCAGCTAAAAAACGTTCTTGAGCGTTATGCTCTTTTCAAAAAACACGGCTACACTTTGGAGGCTTTGCTCAAAACAGAATACGAATTTGCTCTAAGAGAACCTCCTCCGCCTCTATACAAGCCCAATCCCGATCAAATCAAAGAAAAAATCCAAGTATGCAATGGCAACAAAAGCCGCGCCGCAAAAAAACTCGGCATAAGCAGGGGGAGTTTGTATTATCGCTTGGCTAAGGACGTTCAGGAGCGGAGACTTTTAGTTGAGAGTTGAGAGTTGAGAGTTGAGAATTATTCAAATTTAATGCTTTTAAGCATTTTAAGCGTTTATTTATGAATTCTTCACTCTCAACTCTCAACTCTCAACTCTCAACTAAGCATCAAATTTGCCACGTTAAAAACTGGCACGCTTTTTGCATTCTTAAAAAACATGGATAGTGGTTCCAAAAATTTTAACCTAAGGAGAGCAAAATGCTAAGGTCTCTAAACTCCGGTGTTACCGGCTTAATGAATCATCAGGTGCGTATGGATGTTATTGGCAATAACATTTCAAACGTGAATACTGTGGGCTATAAAAACCGCAGAGTGACTTTTGAAGAAAGCTTCAGTCAGCTAGTTAAAGGAGCTAGCCGAACTGAAAGCAAAGCGGGCGGAACAAACCCAATGCAGATTGGCTTGGGCGTTGGCGTTGGCTCTATAGACGTCATAACAGGGCAGGGGCACCTTAGCAATACAGGTCGCATTTTTGACCTTGCTATTGAAGGTAGCGCCATGTTTGGCGTGAGCGATGGCAATGGCGTTTACTACACAAGAAACGGCGCCTTTCAGCTTGATTCCCAAGGCTACATTATGCTGCCTACCAATGGCATGGTGCTTCAGGGCAAGATGGCTGACAGCCACGGAAATTTCCCTGCGGGAACGGCAATTGGCAATTTGCAGATTCCGCTGAACCAGCAGGCTCCAGCTAAGGAGACTACGGAAGTAAGCCTTGGCAGAAACTTGAATATGGATGCGGATGCAAAAGGCAGCATTTCATATACCCAGCAACTGTTGCACCATGCGGATGGCGTGCGTGCTGAGGGAGTTAATAGCAGCAATGATACAGGCCGCACCGAAACTACTCTTTCATCTTTGCACAATAGCAATGGCCAGTCTCTTGGCATAAAAGAAAACGATGTTATAACTATTTCTTGGTTTGATGAATCCTCGTTTGTGTCAGGTGTTTCTATTCCTACTGAAAGATCTTTTAGAGTGGAATTGTTTGATTCTGCAGATTTTGACCTTTCTACCAGAAATAGGATTTGGAACTTGGATCAATTGGCTTTGGCTATTCAGGCAACGATAAATGAAGGCTATACAGGGCCGGATCCATATACAGTCTCTTTGGATGATAA
>WRMM01000318.1 GCA_009777135.1 Candidatus Fibrimonadales bacterium | reverse complement strand
TTTTTTCTGCATAGTAAACTCCTTGACTATTATTACAAATATAGTAATTTTTAGCCAAAAGCGGTTAATTTATTGTATTTCCAGCATTTTAATGCAATTTTTTGTGATATTTGCAACATTTTTTGAGGTTTTTATCACTTCGTTTTACTGCTAACACCTTTTATTGCTGCAGTTATTATAGCTCCAAAACCGCCCGCAGCTACAACACAAGCTACCATAGGTTGTTCATTCAGAGCTAGGAAAGTTATAAAAGCAAGCAAAACGACTATCATAACCAATATAATCATTTGAGCGCGAAAATCGTATTTAGCTCCCTTTTCCACAACCGTCCTCTTTGTTTCTGCCTCGTGCATTTTCACATTCAAATCGCTTCTTTGTGTTTCGGCAATAATGTCAAGTTCTCTATCTGCCCTGTCAAAGGACCTTTCTGCCATTTTAATTATTATTTCTGGCAAATTCGGATCTAGCATTTTAAATCGTTCCAATATATCAGGGTGCGGCAATAACCCTTGATATGCCACGGTTTGGTGTATTATTTGGCTAGGTCTGTTTTGCAAGCTGGTTTTATTCTGCGACTTGCTGCTCATATTTTCTTTCGGTTTCCTCTATTGCTTCCCACATGCGAAAACCCACTTCTTCCCAAGCAGAGCGCATTATTTCATTCGGAGTTCTAGCTCTTTCTAATTTTATTTTTGGTTCGTAACTTTTATATTCAAAACTCGGCATTTCCATAGTCGGCGCAAACGCAAACGACCTTGTACCTCTAGCTAAAAGATTAAAAAAGTTTTCCATAAGAATAAATATACAAAATTAAATTCAAAATTGAACGTAAATTTACGCCTCAAACAACCCATCTACATACTCCGCTTTGCTAAACGGAGCCAAATGTTCAATGCGCTCCCCTACTCCAATCCACATAATTGGAATTTTAAGCTCGCTTGCAATAGAAAGCACCGAACCGCCTTTTGCCGTGCCATCTAATTTTGTAACAATAAGGCCGGTTAACTTAAAATTCTCATGAAAGGCTTTAACCTGCTTAATGGTATTCTGCCCCGTGTTGCCGTCTATAACAAGCCAAATATCGTTTGGGAACTTCTCGTTTACCTTTTTAACAACTCTAACCGTTTTGCGAAGTTCCTCCATAAGATGGTCCTTATTGTGCAAACGGCCAGCCGTATCTATAAACACAATATCGCTGCCTCTTGCCACCCCTGCCCTGCAAGCGTCAAAAGCCACCGCGCTAGGGTCTGAATTCTCCTGGTGCCGAACAAAATCGGCGCCGGAACGTTCTGCCCAGGTTTCCAATTGCTCAATAGCCGCCGCACGGAATGTATCTCCTGCAGCCAAAAGAACAGATTTACCCTCTTGTTTAAGCCTGTGCGCAAGCTTGCCTATGGTTGTAGTTTTGCCAGCGCCGTTTACGCCTATAATCAACACCACGTGCGGCTTACCTTCCCATTTAAGTTCGGGCGGGTCTATTAACAAACGTTCAGCTTCGTTGCGCAAAATTGAATTAATCTCGCTTTGGCTAAGGGATTTCCCAAGGCCATGTTCTCTAAGTGCATCGGTCAATAAAAAAGCAGCTTCCACCCCAACATCGGCTTTAATCAAATGCTCTTCCAAATTTTCAAGCATTTCATCTGTTATCTTGCCAACGCCGGCAATAGACTTTAACTCTCCTATCAAGGCCTCGCGCGTTTTAGCAAGGCCAGATTTTATTGCAGAAAAAAAGCCCATTTACACCACGCTCTTAACTTCGTCAACAATACCATAAACTCTAGCTTCCTCCGCACTCATAAAATTGTCACGGTCGGTGTCACGTTCCAGTTCTTCTTTGGATTTGCCCGTATGCTCGCTGAAAATACCGTTAAGAACATCGCGAATACGAAGCATTTCCTCTGCCTGTATAGCAAGGTCGCTAGCCGGAGCAACAAACTCACCGTGAATAAGGGGCTGGTGAATCATTATTCGGGCATTAGGCCAAGCATAGCGCTTGCCGCGTGTTCCGGCGCACAAAAGCACTGCGCCAAAAGAAGCGGCCTGCCCAGCGCAAATGGTAACAACCTGGCTCCTTAGCGTTTTCATGCAATCGTAAATAGAAAGCCCGCTAGAAATTGCACCGCCTGGGCTGTTTATAAAGAAATAAATGTCTTCATTGGAAAGGCTATCTAAATAAAGAAACTGCTTAACCAGCCGCTCTGCACTGGAATCTTCAACAGGGCCCCACAGAAACACACGCCTGTTTTTTGCAAGCGCATATTCCGCTTCTTTAAGAAAATCCTTTTTTTCGCTTTTTTGCTCATCTTTGCAAGTCATAAATATCCTCTTGTTTTTGGGTAATATAGTAAACAAATGATTAATTCAATGCTGGGGATTGGGGATTGGGGATTGGGGATTAGGGATTGGAGATTAGTAGGGGCAACTCGCCGTGGTTGCCCCTGTGCAATGGGATTGTGAAAATGTACGCAATGGGATTGATCCTGCAACGCCCTAACAATGCACACCCGCATTGCGAAAACCGCTGATTTGCGTGGTAAAATAAGGGCAGCCACGGCGAGCTGCCCCTACATTACCCGAAAAACCTTGTGAAACTCCCAAATCGCAGAGAAACATACTTTCAGAACATTCTGATACCCTAAAATCGAAGAGAAACATGCTTTCAGAACATTCTGATACCCCAAAATCGTAGAGAAACATGCTTTCAGAACATTCTGATACCCCAAAATCGCAAAGAAACATGCTTTCAGAACATTCTGATACCCCAAAATCGCAAAGAAACATGTTTTCAGAACTATCTGAACATTTCGCATGTAAATGAAAGTGCTGCTTCGCCGTAAAGATGAATAGTAGCCTCTTCTTCTGTGTTGTAGCAAACGTTAATCTCCTGACTTC
>WRMM01000317.1 GCA_009777135.1 Candidatus Fibrimonadales bacterium | reverse complement strand
GGGGCACCGTCAAAACTTAGGATTGCTCCTTGGGGTTCCGTGTTTAAGTTCACCAAATAGCGTTTATCAAAATCCAATTCATAATCCGCAGCCCTTTCCAAACCGCTTATGCCGCCTGGAACAGAAAGCGAGGCGGCTCTTGAGCTACGCAAAGCACCAGGAATTTTTATAAATAACTCGTTTGGAGCTCTTGCTTCCAAAATATCAAGCAAGTCACGAATGCCTTTTTCCGATACTTGACTAAACTGCCCTAAAAGCCCGCCTTTGCTTACTTCATACAGCATTGCCGATATTCTTAAATCATCGCCTAAACGAGAAACTTCGCATCGGGCCACATAATCAACCTGTGCTTCTTTACCCAATTGCACAATACAACCGCCGCTTTCTTGGCATATCTTGGCATAATTTTCAACTCCTTCTAAACGTTTTATCACAATATCCTTAGTTAACAATGTAAAATCACTTGGTAGCAGAACTTTCAATGCTGCTTCACGCATTTTATCCGTTAAAGCATCTAATTCATCTTCATCAAGAACGCCATCGGAAGGCAGCACGGCAACGGATGGCTTTGCTGAAATTGTCTGAACTCCGATGCCGCTGATTAAAAGGATGAACAATATTTTATAACATGACAGAAAATATTTTCTCAAAATTCACTCCATAAAATTTGCGGAAAATCGCTGCCCATTTCTCCAATTAAAATGCTCAAAACCCGCAAATCAGAATCTAAAATTAGTGTTAATGGCAACTTTGCTTCTTCGTTTTGCTTAACTAAACCGAATTTTTTCAAGGAATTTACGTATGGGTCAAAGTAAAAAGGAAAAGCATTCCCCGCATATTTTTTAACCATTTCAGCTACTTTTTCGCCTTGAGAATGAATATCTTCTCCTACATTTATTAAATAAACCTGTACCCCTTCTCTTTTAAGTCTGTCGGAATTTTTCTTCAAAACTGCAAACTCTTCTTTGCAAGAAACGCAGTAAGTAGCAAAGAATGAAAGCACTACTCGCTTAGCTTTTGCTTTTTCCGCATTCTTTTTCAAGTCATCTCTGTACAATTCATCTTCGTTGTTGCTTGCAAGCACAAAGAAATTAGGAATTATGTTGCTTTGCAATTCGTGTGGCAATTCAAGTCGTTGTGACTGTCCATCGGCAAAAGAAAAAACCGACATTAAAACTGTTAAGAGAATTATTCGCATTGAGGGCTCCATTCTTTAATTTCCTGTTCCCATTTTTTCCAAAAATCTATAGTTTTTAAACTATCCTGTAATTTCTCCAAAGAAAATTCTTGCTTTTGATGCGTGCGTTCAGCAAAATTTTCCAAAAGAAAATATTTTATTCCTTCGCATGAACCAACAGATAATGAAGGTTTGTAAGCACAATTATATATGCCGAATTTATAAGAGCAGTCTGGCTCTGTGTGTTTGTAAACCAGCGAAATGCCATTCTCTTTGCAAACAGATTTTTCCATCTTCAAATTTTGAGACAACCTAGAGAAAGCTATATTGGAATAAAGGTTTTCATGTTCTGCATTCCAGTGCAATTTTGTTTTTTGACAGTAATTTTTATAATCATCTCTCGCTTTTGAATAAGTTTCATTTAACGAATCAAGCAAATATTTAGGCGAGGCTGCGTTCCATTCATTGAGCAATTTTTCATTTCTAGAAAATCCATTCCAAAGCATTTGGATTCTTCTCCATGTTTCGTTTTTTTGCTTTGGATGTTCAGTTGCTAAAAGAGAATGTGAAACAAGTTCTAAAGAATCTGCTATTAACCGTTGCTGTTCCATAAAACCCTTAGCCGCATCTGCCCTGCTCATGCAGGCAACAACGCCTATTTGTTCACCATGCCTTTTCGAGTGATACAATTTGGCATCTTGGGAGTTGAGCAAAGTTGCTTCTTGGTCTATGTTTATGAAGGCGCTTGAACTGGCAACGCTGTTTATATTCTGCCCGCTGATTTGAATGTTTGATTTCAGTTTCTGGGAAAAATGCTCCAGAGCCATATTTGATCGAGCCTGGGCCAAAGCCTCGCTTTCGTTGCCCCCAACGCCTGCCGCACGAAAATCATTCGTATTTGGGCAGGAAACCTCTTCCAAAATCTGATGTAGATTTTTGCCCGAATGTTCAGAATAGGATTTAGAACCTGCGCACGAGGCAAGCAAGCATAGAAAAAAAGCTATGGCAAGAAATCTCATTTTCAACTCCTGTTTCCCCGTTTTTGTTTACCCTTGCCAAACTCTTGGGGAGATAGGGTTTGGGGGGTGCAAGGAACCGCCTCAATTATTAACTAACGTCTCTATTTTTTCAGCTAGTTCTTTCATCAATTTCTGATTTCCTTTACGTCCTCGGAAATCTATAATGCCGCCAAAAAATTCTATAAAACGAGCTATAAAACTTCCTAAACCACTACCATTTTCCTGAGAAATCATTATGAGATTTTGACCAAATATATTTGAAAAAGTGATGTGATTTGTATATCCGTTTACGCCTCTAGCGATGATTTCTTCAAAAACACTTTCCTTTATTTTAAGCGGCAAGAACTTCTTGTCGATATTCGACTCTAAAAGCTCATATAATTCAATAACTAAATAACGATGCTTTGTTTTAATCGTGAAACCTTTGCCACCACCAATACATAATTGTTTTCGCATTTTTTACCTCTCTTGGTTAATTTACCCTGCGGAATTGCCGAATAAAACTTTTTCGGAAACATTGTCCTTAAATTCTTTAATCCATTCTATAATGCCTTTGATTCCTTTTTTTAATCTGCCGTCTTCAATTTTATGAATATTAAAATTTTCTTTTACTTGCTCTGTAATCTTTTGATACCTTGGTGGTAATGAGCAAAGGGCAACTCCATTATTGTAAATATTAGAGTATATAAATCCTTTTCTTAAAAT
>WRMM01000316.1 GCA_009777135.1 Candidatus Fibrimonadales bacterium | reverse complement strand
CTGTTGCCGCCGCTGTTCTCTAGCTTGTTCTCTTGCTTGCTGTATGGAATCTAAAGTGCGTTCTTTTGCACGTTCTTTTTCGGCTTTTATCACGCTTATTTGCGCTTTTTCCGTTTCTTGCATTTGATAAAATAAAAATCCTGCAAGGGTCAAAAATATAATGGCTGCAACGGAAAAAATTTTCTTTTGGTGTTTAATCAGCAAGTTTGGTTTTGAAACAAAAAAAGACATCATTTTTTTGAAAGCGGCTTCAAAATATATCGGGTAAAGATCTATGGCATTTCTTCTCATTATTTCTTTAACATCATCAGGCAAAGATTTGGGCGGAACAAAATCTTTTAATGCCAGCGGAATTATATTTTTATTTGTTTTAAGAGCGCAGGCAATTTCACGGCGAACCCAATCATTTTCCGGGTCGTAATCTGGATTTTCAACAGAAAACCTATCAAAAATCCCAGGGCTTAGCACAAGCAAAAAATCTTTGCATTCTTCTACCCGCTGTTCAAGCTCGGTATCAAAATTTCCGTTTACCAAAGTATCTATATCAAAAGAAACGGAATAGCCCTCTAACTTTAGTCTATCATAAAGCAGCTTAGCGGTATCATACCCGCCTTTGCGCCTGTATGAAATGAAAATGTCAAACTTGTTAGCCATCATTTAATATAAATATAGTAAACGCTGATTTACTCGCTTGGGTTTTACCCTCGCGCTTTGCCGCACTCAGCGCAGAATTTGCCTGTGTTTGAATGGCCGCAAGCGCAAACCCAAGGAGAATTTGGCGAAGGTTTGCCGCATTCCGCGCAAAATTTGCCAGTGTTCGAGTGGCCGCAAACGCAAGCCCATGCCGAAGACTCAGCTACGGGCACAGGCGTTGGCGCCGGAGCTGGAGCCGGAGCCGCTGGCGGCGGTGTTTGCGCTATTGGTTGCATAGGTGGTTGCTGCTGCCCCATTTGAAATAGAGCTTGCGGATTCATGCCGCCAGCTTGCGCCGCCATGCCCATGCCCAAAAAGCCAGCCATTGCTCCGCCTTGATTACTTGCGGCGGCACGCATTGCATCGCTTTGCGCACTCACCAACGAAGCAGCCGCCATTGTTGGGTCTCGCATCACTGCCGCGCTTTGCAATTGCTTAATTCGGTTGTCATCTTCTGGAGAAGCGGTGCATGTAATTCCAAAGTTTACAATTTCTATTCCGCGATGCTCTCTCCACTTTGCGCTAAGCGCTTCGTTAAGAATATCTGCCAATTTAGCGGTGTGAAAAGAAATTTCGTGATATTCCAAACCAGGACCAAGCTGCGCAAGCGAAGGACCAAGAACGGTGATTATCTCCGATTTAAGCTGGCTGTCTATTTTGTCTCTGGTGTATCGCTCTTCAACATTGCCGCAAACATTGGCGTAAAACAAAGCGGGATTTATCATGCGATATGAATATTCCCCATTGGCTCTAAGCCCTATGGTGAGGCGCAGGTTTATATTCGGGTCAACCACAAGGTAAGGAATTGGGCTTGGCGTTCCATATTTATTTCCCAAAATTTCTTTTGTGTTGAAATAATATATTCGCTGGTCTTTGCCCGGGCTGCCGCCGTATTTAAAGCGATCCGCCATGTTTTTTATGGCTCCTGCAAGGCCTTTTCCAAGTCCGCCGTGAAAAATGCTTGGCTCCGAAGACTGGTCGTAGGTATAATGACCTTCTTCAGCGCAAAATTCCGCAATGCGTCCATTGTCCACAATTATAGCAGCCTGCCCCTTGTTTACAACAACGCCAGAGCCATTGGAGATAATATTATTTTCTCCTCTGACATTGCTGCCTCTTTTGCCTGTTCTTTTTTGCCCTTTTGCAACCAGCACATCAGCTTCCATGCCTTCGCAAACAAAAAATTCCAACCACTGGTCCGCCAGCACGCCGCCAACGGAATCTGTTAATGCTTTTAGTAATCCCATAGGTTGAATGTAGAAAAAATAGCGAATAATCTGACACCATCTTGGTATCCCATGATGTATTCAACGATTCTACGCTATTGCATAAAGCCTTGCCGCTGGGAGCCTAGTTGTGCAATAAATTTCTAATCCATTCCACAATGCCTTTTAGCCCTTTCTTTAATTTGCTGTCACCAATTGATTCTATGCCTAAATATGACTGTAACAGGCCATCATTTTTTTTATATCTAGGCGGCAGCGTGCAAAGGAAAATACTTCCGTTATATAGGCTGGAATTGAAAAATCCCTTTATTAAAACAAGTCTTGGATTTTTTATGATTTTTGTTCTGCGGAATATAAAAAATCTCCTCCAAGCAAACAGTAAATTTCCATCCTGTTCCGTTAATCTTCCAAAACATTTTGTTGGAACGCCTAAATATGGACCGGCAAAAGCAGCAACTCCATTTTTGCCGATATATGTTTCTTTATTTTTATTTAAAAAATCTTTAAAATGCACAAATCCCATAACTATTCTGCGAACAGACCATCCAAACATCAATACAGAGATAATTGATATAGGAATAACCAAAACAAATACTAGCTGCGGAAAATAAACAGCTAAAGCCAGCAACACAACATAAAATATTCCTCTGAGAATCTTAATGCTCAAATCAAGCCAGCCAAAGGGGCTTAAAAAAATAAGCACATCAAAAGTATAATTAAAAAGCCATATTGAAAAGAAAACAAAAAGCAGCATGGGAACAATGGTTATGAACCAAAGGATTTCTGGCAGCGCAGAAAGCCATTCCCACGGAACAAAAGAGGCGGCTGAGTATGGCTGATTAGCGGTTAACGCTGAATATGCCGCGCCCGCAAGCTCTCTGGCGAGGGTTGAAACCGAATCGAAAATAATAGGCGTGGTAAGCAATAATCCTAATTTTTTATTGCATAGTTCAATAAATCCAGAAATAAACGAAGGAAGATT
>WRMM01000315.1 GCA_009777135.1 Candidatus Fibrimonadales bacterium | reverse complement strand
AAATTGCGGCTGCCGCTATACTGTTGCCGTCCCGCCAAACTCCGCATTCTACAAAATCACCCTTTATATTTTGCTCAACTGCATATTTGCAAGATAAAATAGTTGCATAAATCCGCCCTCTGCTTGTCATTGTTAAATTTTCTTTTAATAGGTAATCTGCTAACTTTTTTTCTTTAGCGTTTAATTCAATAGGGTAAAATGGCTTTCCAATAATTTCAGAAATTTCAAAGTTCTGCCCCTTAAATAAACCAATTTCTTTTAAATATTTAGAGATCGCTTGTTCGTAGCCAATAACAGCAATTATTATTTTTGTGCTATTGCCCCTCCCCTGCAACGTATTCAAGATTTCGGGAGAAAATATTTTGACTCCAAGCCGCTTTTTGCCCCAAAGCTCTTTGTTAGAATCTATAAAGCCAGTTATTTTAGCTCCTTTCCTCTCTAATTCAAGGGCAGTTAAAACGCCGTAGTGTCCTGCACCCCAGATATAGACTGTGTTCATGCTTCACTTTCTCCTAAAATAAATAAGTTATAGTAAGAAAATATAAATTTTTATACGGAAACTTTTTGAATTTGAAAATATTCTCTCAGCCTTGCCCTTATCTGCTTAGAAAATTACCTAGACAGTTTTTCTATCTTACCTTAATGCAGCCCAAGCTCCCAAAACTGCCCACCGGCATCCAAACCTTCTCGCACATACGCGAAGATGGCAGCGTTTATGCAGACAAAACCAAATACCTTGTGGATTTAATAGACAGCGGAAATGTTTACTTTCTAGTCCGCCCCCGCAGGTTCGGCAAAAGCCTCACCTGCTCAACTTTTGAGGCTTTGTTTCAGGGGCGGAAAGAATTGTTCAAAGGCTTATATGCAGAGGAGTTTCTGAACAGGCCAGGTTTCAAGCCAAGCCCTGTTATTCGTTTGGATATGAGTGCGGTAGCCACATACGAAGGCTTGGACACCTTTAAAAAATCAATGCTGTATATGGTTAATTCCCTATCTAGAAATTTAGATATTGAAGAAAATGAGAATTTATTGCCTGCCAATATGTTAAATCATTTAATTGAAAGAACATTTAAAAAATACGGCGAAAAAGTAGTTCTGATAATTGATGAATACGACAGTCCTTATACGTCATACTTCAACAATCCTGAAATGGCAAATACGGTTCGCGCTCTTTTGCGGGATTTTTACAAGCAGATTAAAGTAAATGAGCAATATTTAAGATTCATTTTCATAACGGGCATAACCAAAACGGCGAAAATGGGAATATTCAGCACATTGAACAACATAACCGATATTTCCTTGGACGAGAGATACGGCGAAATGTGCGGCTTGACGGAGGAAGAGCTTTACAAATACTTTACTCCGTACATAGAACGCGTTGCCAATAAGATGGAAATTTCATTTGCCGATTTAATGGCGAGAATCAAGCATTATTATGATGGCTTCTGTTTTGACGGCAAGCATTATCTCTACAATCCCTTTTCGTTCCTTTTGTTTTTGGGGCAGGGAGATTTCCTGAACTATTGGATTGGCTCAGGAACTTCCAAGTTTTTGTCTGATTATCTCAAGGATCGAAATTTAACCGTTGAGCAATTCAGGGGAATGCCGGTTTCTGAGGACTTTATTTTCAACCCTCCGAAAGAAATAGAAGTGGCTCCGCCTGAAAGCTTTCTGTACCAGAGCGGCTATTTGAGTTTGCGACCAGGTACAGAAGAAGACTACAGTTTGGATTACCCCAATACGGAAGTGCTGAACTCAATGAGCCAGTTGCTTGCGCAAAATATTTTGTCTTGCAAAAATGAATCCGACTTGCATTACAGCAGAGATCTGCGTAAAGCCTTGTACGATAAAAACATTGAAGATTTGGTTGATGTTTTCAATCGCTTGCTTGCAAGCATTCCTCACAACGATTTTGATTTGGCGGCAAGGCAGGATATTAAGCTGAAGGGCTATAAAATGACGGCTCAGGAATGGCTTTGCCGTTCCTGCCTGCTTGCATTTTTGCGTGGCTGCGGAGTTGTTGTTTCGGGCGAGGTTCAAACGAACAGAGGCAGGGCGGATTTGGTTATAGAATCCAAGGGTAATTGTTTTGTTCTAGAGCTTAAAATGCTTCCGGAGACTGCGGAGCAGGCATTGCGGCAGATAATTGACAATGGCTATGCGGAGCCTTACCCTAATGCGGTAATTCTGGGTTTGGCTATTGACAGCGAGAAACGGCAGATTGCGGAGTGGAAGGCGGATTAGCATATTCTACAATTCTATTATTCTCAATTCCAAGAGCCAGCAATTCCATTTTAGCCTGAGCCGAAACAGCTTTGTTCGCTATGCATACGAATATAACATCGAATTTATGATTTAATAACTCATTTGGATTTATAACATTTTTCATCTTGCTATAATTTTTATCTGAAATGCCTGCCACAGTTAATTTATTTTTTTTAACCTCTCTAATCATCTCCATTCCAATTTTCCCAGATCCATAAATCATAATCATTTTGAAATTCCTTGCTTTAAGCGTTTCAATAACTTCTCCAGATTTGTTAAGCCATGGAATAGGAACAGGTTCAGGAAAAATTTTACGAGCTAATTTTCCTAATAATGAATTGTAGTGCTTGTTATAAAAAGCAATTAGTTTTCTAGAGGTATTGGAGCATAAGAGCATAGCAATTTCATCGTTAAATGAATGACAATAATGCTTAGGTCGTTTACCAATCGGTCGTAGTAAAAACATATTCAAAAGTTCACGCTTTGTTGGCTTCTTAGCATATACGCAGCCCTTTTCTGCTTCAGTAGAATTAGGAACTGCATCAAATAGAATTTGCCCGAAAAATTCAGCTATTTCATTATTAAGCGTTAGGGTTGCATAATCAATATAGAATTCAGATAATATGGAATTGTCAAAT
>WRMM01000314.1 GCA_009777135.1 Candidatus Fibrimonadales bacterium | reverse complement strand
AAGCCTGCGCAGTTCCGGCATATTGGTGAGCTTGTTCATAGAGCCTAAAATGGAGCAGGTAAAAGCTGCGCGCAAAGCGGGAGCAGATTATGTGGAATTTCATACTGGGCATTTTGCAGAAGCCTTTGAGCGCCGCAACGAAAGCGAAGTGGAATTGGAGCTTTCAAAGCTGCAAGACCAAATCAATTTTGCGCTCAAGAGCGGATTGAAAGTCAATGCTGGGCACGGCTTAAACTACCGCAACATACATAGAATCGCGGAACTCAGCGGAATAGACGAACTCAATATAGGTCACAGCATAGTGTCTCGCTCCGCCTTGGTAGGAATGGAAAAAGCGGTGAAGGAAATGCTTAGTTTAATTGGAAAATAGCTAGCCGCTTTTCACTTTCTCGGCGAGCAATCTGCCATAAATAAAATCGCAGAGTTTGGCTTGGCGCTCTTCGTTCAGGCCTATGAACTGCACGCCAGCTTTGTAATTGAAAATGGAAATTATTCTCAAGTCAGCGTATAAATCAAGGTCTTTGGCAATTAGCAGGCAGTTCATCAAAACATCGCCCGCAACCATTCTTTGCACAGGAATTTTTTCTGGCGACCATGAGAGCTGCAATCCGCCCATGGATACGTTGCTTACCCTTACAGGGTATTTGTTGCCGTTTCTTGCCGTTATCAAGAGCTGGGCATTTTCGTACTCGGGAATTTCAATACGCGCAAACTGTCTTTTATCGCGCACATCGCCAATAGACTCTGCTACGGTCTCCATTTTGTTTATCAATACCTGCTGACCTGCGGCTTGATCAACAAAATTTGAACAACCTATCCTTATAAGGTTTGTGATGCATTTATGAGTTGGCTTGTTCAGCAGAACAACGGGTATAACCGAGCGCATTTGGTTATCTTGCCTCATAAAATTCAGAAAATCCAAGAGCGCATTGTTTTCAGGGGAATAGGCGCATAAAAATATCGGATATTCCCCAGATACCAGAGCTAGCGTTGCATAAGATATGGATTCTACAGCCTTGGGTATAAACCTTTGATACATAAGCAGGCGGATAAGCCTTTCGCTTTCTACCACATCGCTTGAAAAAACAAGAATCTTAGAACCTATAGCCATGTATTATATCACTTTTGGGATTGCGAAGTGGCGGTGTTCTTCTTGCGGTGCATTCATAAACACTTGTTCATAAGAGAGACCTTGCACTGGAACATCTTCTCTCAGCAGAGAAGCGGAATCTGCAACCATAGGCTCTACATCTTTTAGGTCTAGCTCTTTAAAATTTTCCATAAGTTTGAGCAAGCCTTGCAGCCTTTCCTTAGCCTTTGCAGCTTCCGCTTCTGAAAGAGTTAGCTTTGAAAGTTTTGCCAACTTGTTTACGTCTATGGATTGGATCATTGGGATAATATAGAAAATTTCTAACTTTCTGCCATGTTCAAACAACCTATCGGAATTCTTGGTTTTGGCGTTGAGGGTCAAAGCACGCTGAAGTTTTTGCAGGAAAAGAGGGTAAAGGATATTGAAATTTTTGACCAGAAAAATGGCGAAAATTATTTGGAAAATTTGGAAAAATGCAAAACCATAATCCGCTCTGCGGGGGTTTACCCGTTGCAAAAAGAAATTTTAAATGCGCAGTTAAAAGGAGCGGAGCTTACCAGCCAAATAGAATTGTTTTTCGACATTATGCAAAGCGATTACCCGCATGTCAAAATTATAGGCGCAACAGGCACGCTTGGAAAAGGAACTTGCGTTTCAATGATTGCGCATTGCTTGGAAGCCCTGAACGTTCCGCATGCAATAGGCGGCAATTATGGAATTCCCGCGCTTGACTTGCTGGCATATAAAAATTTGCTCTTAAACAAAAATGCGGTTATAGTTCTGGAATTAAGCTCGTTTCAGCTTATGACGCTCGGAGTTTCGCCGCATATCGGCGTGGTTTTGCAAACAACAAGCGAGCATTTGGACTGGCATGCATCGCTTGAGCAATACAGAGACGCAAAAGCAAATTTGGTTCGCTGGCAAAAAAGAAACGATTATTGCATTTACTGCGCCAAATCAGAAGGGGCAGCGCAAATAGCAAACCAAAGCGGAGGCATAAAAAAGCCTTTTGACGCCTTGCCAATTTCAATAGAAGAATTTAAGGTAAAAGGTGCGCATCAACTGCAAAATATGGCCGCTGCTGCGCTTACTTTGGAATGCGCAGGAATGGATGCTTTAGCCTGCATAAACGCGTTGAAAACTTATGAAGGTTTGCCGCTCCGGCTGCAAAATATCGGCTCAAAAACATTTAAAAACAAAACGCTGGATTTTTACAACGATTCTTACTCCACTCGCCCAGAAGCAACAATAGCCGCCGCAAAAGCCATGGACAAACCATTTGCGCTTATACTCGGCGGCTCAGAAAAAAATGCGGATTTCACAGAAATGTCCCAAACGCTAGCAAAAAATAATTTGCTCAAAGGAATAGCTCTAATCGGCGCCACAGCGGAGCGAATGCAAAAATCCCTGCAAAATGAGAGCTGCAAGGTGAAGGTGGAAATTTTTGAAAATTTAGCAATGGCTTTTGAATGGTGCTTGGAAAATGCTCCGGATAACGGAGCTGTTCTGCTTTCCCCTGCATGCGCATCCTTTGGATTATTCGCAAACTACAAGGAAAGGGGAGAAAAATTCAATGAACTTTATGCTCAGAGCGAGACTTGAACTCGCACGGCCTTGCGGCCAGGGGATTTTAAGTCCCCAGTGTCTACCATTCCACCATCCGAGCGGTGTAAAATAAATATAGAAAATTCTTGACAAAATTTTTAAAATTTGCTATATTTGTGTTTATGCGGCGGTATCTCAGTTGGTAGAGTTTCAGCCTTCCAAGCTGACTGTCGCCGGTTCGAGCCCGGTCCGCCGCTTTTCCCCTATTATCTTGTTTTCATTAAA
>WRMM01000313.1 GCA_009777135.1 Candidatus Fibrimonadales bacterium | reverse complement strand
CCTCCGGCTATATGGCCTGCTGCATTCGCATAAACAAAAAGGAACCAATGATGTTTTTGCGAATGCAGCAGGCCATATAGCCGGAGGACCTGAGTACATTTCAATTTTTGAAGGATCTACCGGCAAATTGCTAAATACCCAAAACTACGACCCTCCACTCCACCCAACCTCATTAACTCCGACAGCAGCTCAAGTGAGAAATATTTGGGGAGGTCCAAATGATGGCGCTGCTTATAATAGACCGCATCGCTACTTGGCAGGCGTAGCTTATTTGGATGGAGTTCGCCCAAGCGCAGTTATGGCGCGCGGCTACTATACTCGCACTACTCTAGCTGCGTGGGATTGGGATGGCATTGAATTGAAAAAACGTTGGCTCTTTGACACTCGCGATATGTCATCTGCTGATAGGCAAAAATATGAAAATCAAGGCAACCATAGCTTGAGCGTTGCCGATGTAAATGGCGATGGCAAGGATGAGATAATATATGGGGCAATGGTTATTAACAGCGATGGAACTCCGAGATTTTCCACGGAAGCCAAGCATGGCGATGCATTGCATGTGGGCAAATTCAAACTGGATAGACCAGGGTTGCAAGCAGTGCAGTGCTTGGAAAGTTCGCCATTCGGCATGCAAATGTACGATGCTTCTACGGGAGAAGTTATATGGCACAATACAGCAGGCGGTGATACAGGCCGTTGCTTAACCGCAAGCATTGATCCTGAGCAGCCCGGAACTCAATCATGGGCAACAGGCATGGGCTTTTATGCGACGAACGGCGCAATGCTTAACAGCAGCCAGCCGAGCAATATGCCAATAAATATGGCTATATGGTGGGATGGCGATACCGGGCGTGAGCTTTTTGATGTAACTGGCTCAAATGTAGATGGCAATCCTACAATCCAAAAAATCACAGCATCTGCAGGAACAGGCGGCAATTCAAGAAACTACTCTAGATCGGTTCCATTTACATTTACTGGCTCATCTACCAATGGCGGCTCCAAAAAGAATCCTTTGCTGCAAGCTGATATTTTAGGCGATTGGCGTGAGGAGGTGATATTGCGAAAAACCGATAATACAGCCATAAGAATTTTTACAACTGTAAATTCTACTGTGCATACAGGCGCAGGAGCGGTTCCATCAATTGGCATACCAACCTTGATGCACGATAGAGAATACCGCCTTGCCATTGCTTGGCAAAACGCCGGCTACAACCAACCGCCTCATCCAGGGTTTTTCTTGGGTTATAATATGAATACATTAGCTCCCATTGTTGCTTTTCAAAGCGAGAGCAAAACATTAAGCCGTCAGCAAGTTTCGGGTGGAGAGCAGATTGCCAAGCCAGAAAATCCAACGCGGGCAGGCTATACTTTTGATGGCTGGTATAATGGCAGCGCGGTTTGGGATTTTGACGATGGCGTGGTGCAATCTATGGCTCTTGTTGCCAGATGGTCAGCAAACCCAGACGATGATGACCCAGTGCCTGTCATTTTACCTCAAACAGAGCATGGCAATTTTTTAAACGCAATGCAAAATGCAGTAAGTTTGCAAACTGCTGGCGATGCAGCTATTCTAGTATTTGATTTAAAAGGCAATGCTGTTCGCTCGTTAAAATTTACGCAAGGCAATTACATTGTTCCGCTGGGAGATTTGCCACGTGGCTTGTATATTGTAAAAGCAACGTTTGGCAATGAAAAAAAGATTTTAAAGCTCACGCTCTAAGCTTTCTGGCGCATCTTGCGCAATGGCCGGTCCATTCGCCGTAAATATTTTGATAAACTCTTGAATAAACTCCGCAGCAATGGCTAAGAACTCCTAGCCATTTTTTTTTGCGTTGCGTAGCGGGTTTAGAATTTTTAGCTGTTGTCATCTTTTTGCTTTAGCTTGCGCTTGCGTTCTCTTTCCAACCTTCTTTCCAAAGAATTTTCTGCGTTTGCAATTTGCTCTTCTAGCCTTTTTGCAGAAGCAAGCATTCTTTCATCTGCGCTGTAAGTGTTGCGCAGGCGCTCTAAATAAAATTTTGCAGAAGCAAATTCTTTCATTTGAATATAGCTGTTGATAAGCAGAACAATCGCTTCTCTTTGCCGCGGACTTTTTGGAAACTCATCTAAAAATGTCTTCAAATAAATTGCGGTCGCTCCAGGTTCGCCCATGCGTGAATAAAGCCTTGCAATTTGAAAGTCGTTTTCTGCTACTCTATTTCTTAAACTATCCAAATACATATTCGCAGAATCCAGCAGAGCAGAATTTGGATATTCAGATTCAAACCTTTGAAAATCTCTAATGGCAAACGTTGTGTTTGACTGGTCGCGAGAATCTTTGTAAGATAAATTATAGGCAGACACCGCTCTGCGATACGTAGCAGTTTCCGCATAAGGCGAGCTGGGGAAAAAATTTGCGAAACTTCCGTATTCAGCGCGAGCTTCCAGCCATTCCTTCAAACGAAAGTGCGATTCTGCAAGCAAAAAGTGAGTTTCTTCAATAACCCCCGTCCCTGTGCAGTTTTTCATAATTTCGTCCAAATCCTCTTTAGCCTTCCAATACTTGCCAGCTTTAAATTTATCTTCCGCCGCCTTATGTTCCGCCACGCATTTATCCGTTAAAGAACCCGTGTAGGTTTTGGATGAGCAGGAAGCTATCTGAACAACGATAAGCAGTGTTAAAAGCAAAGATAGCCGTCCATTGCCAATTGATATTTGTTCATTGCCCATTTTCAATTCTCCATTAAGGTATTCGCTAAATAAGCTCCCTAAAAAAGTCATTTCCCTTATCATCTACAATTATAAATGCGGGGAAATCCTTTACTGTGATTTTACGGATGGCTTCCATTCCTAGTTCGGGGAAGGCTAAAACTTCGTTGCTCAAAATATTTTGCTCAGCTAGGAGGGCGGCAGGGCCGCCTATGGAACCTAAGTAGAAACCGCCGTT
>WRMM01000312.1 GCA_009777135.1 Candidatus Fibrimonadales bacterium | reverse complement strand
GGTCATGCAGACCCGTGAAAAAAGAAAGGGGGCTTTCCATGGATATTATATGCCTATAGTAAAAAACTAAACTAAAAACTACAAAATTAAGATGCGTTGGCCCCAAACCCCATACCCCATACCCCAGCGAAGTAAATCAGCATTTACTATATTACTGCCAATATGATAACCGTTTTCATTGACCACGTAAAAAGGCTTAACTTCAAGTTTCTTATAGGGCTTGGAGCGTTCTGTGTTTTAGTCGCCGCAGTGAATAATATCCGGGCGCCAAAAGAGAAATCCGTTGAGTGGATTGGCGGGCAAGAGATTTTGAAAGGACCTGAATGATGAGAGTCCTTGCCCCTATATTCTGCCTCTTTCTTGCTACAGCCCTTTTTGTTTTGGGCGTTTTTGAAATATCTTTTCGCGAAGTTTTTAGCATTGATAAATTTCTTTGGGATAAATACGAAGAAGAGCTGTTTAGCAGCGGTTTGCCTATCATTGTGAAATATCATCTGCATGTTTTTATCGGCATTGCAGAAACCATTTTAGCTGCATTGCTCATTATTCCCGCATGGAAAATGAACAAAGCTTTGTCTGGAAGGGTTTTGGAGGTTTTGGCTAGAGTTGGCATAGGAGGCATGTTTATTTTCGCAAGCCTGGATAAGATAGCCGACCCAAAAAGCTTTGCCGTTTTGATTGCGCAATACCAGTTTTTGCCGAATAATCTCATAAATTTGTGGGCTTTGATTTTGCCTCAGATTGAATTTTGGTTTGGGCTTGCCTTAATAGTAACCCCTTTTGTAAAGGAATGCATCTGGGCTATTTTAGGAATGTTCGCCGCTTTTATAATTGCTCTTGTATGGGCGCTGGCTCTTGGCCTCAGCATAGTATGCGGGTGTTTCAGCGTTGAAATTGTAGAAGGAGCGCAGTCAACAAAAGAAGCTTGGATAACTCTAATTCGCGATATAGTTCTGCTATGGCCAACAATATGGCTTTTAACAAGAAAAAACAAGTGGCTTGGCGGTGCGGAATGATGCGTTAGCTCCATTTACTATACATTCTACACGATTTTTACACTATTTTGGGAGAGGAAAATGAGGATAGAGGTTTTAAAAAAACTTATCAAGGGGGCAAATCAATTTAGCAGAATAAAGCTGTATGCAAAAAAAAGCACGGGAGGGAAAATTAATCTGTGGGTTTACAAAAATTATGAAAGAAAATCACTCAAATTGCTGCCTATACAAATAAACAACAAAATTATGCAAGAGGAATATGCGCTGGTTAAAAAAGCTATAGACATACGCAATTCCATGGAAGCGATAGAAGGCGATTCTGTAATGTCAATGGCAAAAAAACTTCCTGTTTCCATTGTATTGGAAGAATGGATAAATCATTATACATTTATACACAGCAAAAATGGGGCTAAACTAGCAAAAACTAAATTTTTGAAAGCAAACGACGATATACCCGTTGGCAGCGTAAATCGCAAATCAATAATTAAAATGATGGACATGATGAGAAAACAGAACGTCCACACTAATTATGTTAGAAATATAGCCTCCCGAATTAGGGCGTTTTGCAACTGGGCGGAGCAAAGAGGCTACATGAATGCGGTTGACACCCGCAAATTACTGCCGCCAGAGCAGTTCGGGGAGGTCAGGGCATTAAACGAAAAGGAGCTAAGGCAATTGGCAGCTACGCCTTGCAAAAAATTCCCAGACATCAAGGATCTGTTTATGCTTGGCGTTTACACCGCCCAGCGTTTGGGAGAAATGAAGAACTACACTTTTGCCATGCTTTACAATAAAGAGATTAGAACAAGGCAAGGAAAGACGGGAAAATTCATCAAAATACCTTTGTCAAAAAACGCTTTGAACATAATGAGAGAACTTAAAGCCCGCAGAGAGAGCGAGGGCTTGAACACAGGCGAAAAAGACAAAATGTTTCGCTTGCCTGCGAATATGCATATTTACAGGCATTTCAAAAAATGGCTCGAAGCGGCAGGGCTTGACCGAAATAGAATAACGCCTTACAACAGCCGTTCCACCGCTATTTCTCTGCTAATAAACAAAGGCGTTCCAGAGGCGGTAACGCAAGAACTGGCTAACCACGCAGACCCTCGTGTCACAGCAAGATATTACCGGCAAATTGACGATAGCAAAAAGCGCGCAGCCGTGAATTTAATTCCATCGTTTTAAATATTTTTTCACCATTTTTGCACGATTGCAAAGCCTAATTGCTATAAATCGCAGCAATTAAGGCGTTATTAAAACGGTCTTATAGCCTCGACAGGGCTTAGAATTAACCGCGCCCAAGACGACGCGGCTGGTTTAGCTATGTCTGAGCAGATGAGAACCCAAATCCGCGGCCTAGGCAAAGCCAAACAGAACTCTCAAGACGGCATAGCCGCTCTGCAGATTGCTGAAGGCGGCTTGGCAGAAATCACAAACATCCTGCAGAGGCAACGCGAGTTGGCTGTTCAGGCTTCTAATGATACGCTGACAAGCACGGAACGCAAATACCTGGACGATGAAGTACAGCAGCTCTCTCAGGAAATAGCAAGAATCGCTGCTTCCACAGACTACAACGGCAAGAACTTGCTGGTTGGCTCTGTTCAAGGCGGTGGCGCAGATGCCAACAACAGCTTTGGCGTGAAAGGATCTGATGGTGTTCCTCAATCCTGGACCTTGCACGTTGGCCCTAACTATAGCACCAATCTCGGTGGCGTAGTAAGCAACTCCATTTTGGTAAGCTATGATGCTGTGGGAACGCTAATAAACAACGGCCAAGGCATCATTATTGCTGGCGTTACCTTTAGCGGTGCTGCAAATCTAGCTGCTGGTGTTAATGGTATAAGAGTGGATACGCAATCATACGCAGTGGCTACTATCGATAACATTGATTCAGCTATAAAAAGCATAAGCGGTGCTCGCGCTTCTATCGGTACCTTTATTAACCGCCTTGAATACACGGT
>WRMM01000311.1 GCA_009777135.1 Candidatus Fibrimonadales bacterium | reverse complement strand
CTCCCAAAACACACCGCCTGCGTAGCCCTGAATTGCTTTGTCAAAATTCGCCATAGCAAGCCGCTTTTCTGCCAAACAGCAATATTCCTCATTCATTTCAACGCCAATAAAATTTCTGTTCAGCTTTTTTGCAACAACAGAAGTTGTGCCAGAGCCTAAAAATGGATCAACTACAATCCCGCCTTCAGGGCAGCTTGCAAGTATTAGCTTTGCTATAAGCTTCTCGGGTTTTTGAGTAGGATGGTCGGTATTTTCTGGCATAGACCAGTAGGGAATTGAAATATCATCCCAAAAATTGCTCGGATAAGTCAATCTGAAATTTCCATTCTTTGTCTCTTCCCAATCTTTTGGCTTTCCGTTTTCCTTGTAGGGGGCAAGAACTTTGCGCTTTAGCTTTACCGCTTCCACATCAAAATAATAATCATTGCCCATAGTTCCAAACCAAATATCCTCGCTTGCATTCTTCAAATTTGCCTTGGCGCCGCGCCCTTTCTCTCTTTGCCAAATAATCCTGTTTTGCACTTTAACATATTTTTTCATAATCAAATGCAAAGAAGCCGTGCACTTCCAGTCTCCGCAAAGATAAACAGAGCCATTAGGTTTCAGCAGGCTTATGGTTTTTGAAAACCAGCTTTCCAAGTAATTCAAATATTGGGCATCATCCGTTTCAAAAAATTTCAAGCCATTAAAGTTTTTGTTCAAATTATAAGGAGGGTCTATAATCAGCAAATCAGCAAATGATTTGGGGAATTTATCAAGCATGTCAAATAAATTTGCGCATATTGTTTTGTTCAAAATTTTTGCCAACTGCATTTTGCCGTCTGCAAAAACAAGATTTTTTTTATATGCCTCAAGTTCCTTGCCAGAAATAGTTATGGTTCTATTTCTTGGCGCTCGTTTTTTTTCCATTGCCTACCTGTTCACGGCAAATGCAAGCATGCCGTTGTTCACGCTCACGTTTACAAGCGAATTTTCTTGCACTTCGCCCAGCAAAAATTTATTCGCAAGTTCGTCTTCCAAAAGTTTTTGAATGCTTCTGCGGAGCGGCCTTGCGCCGAGCGAGGCATCGTAGCCATCGTTTACTATGAATTCTTTTGCAATCTTGTCTAATTCCAAAGTGATTTTCTTTTCTGTCAAGTCTTTCTGCAAATCTTTTAGCTGAATATCAACAATGGAAAGCAGTTTTTCTTTGCTAAGGCAATGGAATACAATTTGCTCATCTATGCGGTTAAGGAACTCAGGCGTGAAAATACGCTTTGAAGCGTCTTTTACAGAAGAAGAAATTCTAGCGTCATCGGAATTTTCGGTTTTGAGAACAAAGCCCATGCCGCCCTTGTGAGAAATTTCTTTTGTGCCCGCATTGGATGTCATAACAATAACCGTATCTTTAAAGCTTACAGTGCGGCCTCCAGAATCCGTCAAACGGCCATCGTCTAAAATCTGCAAAAGAATATTCAAAACATCAGGATGCGATTTTTCAATTTCGTCCAAAAGCAAAACGCAATGCGGTTTGCGGCGAATTTTCTCAACAAGCTGGCCGCCATCTTCATAGCCAACATAGCCAGGCGGCGAGCCAACAAAACGGCTAACGGAATATTTTTCCATATACTCGCTCATATCAACTCTGATAAGAGCTTCTTCCGTGCCAAAAAGCTGAATGCTAAGCGCCTTTGCAAGCTCGGTTTTTCCAACGCCCGTTGGACCAAGGAACAAAAACGAAGCTGGGCGTTTTGTGTTTCTAAGCCCTGTGCGCGTTCTGCGGATTGCCTTTGAAAGCGCAGTCACCGCCTCGTCTTGGCCAACAATCCGCTCCTTTAATTCGTTTTCCAAATTCAAAAGTTTTTTGCTTTCGTTCTCATCTATGCGACTAACGGGAATTCCAGTTATTTTGCTGATAACTTCCCGCATCATGTCGCTATCCACCACTATAGGCTCTTGCTTTTTTGCCGCAGTCCAAATTACCTTGATTTTGTCAAGCTCTTCGCCAACAACTTTTTCTTTGTCTCTAAGAATGCCTGCTTTTACATAGTCCTGTTCTTCCACCGCTTTTTTCTTTTCTGTGGAAATGGCTTTCAGTTCGCGTTCCTTCTCATAAAGCTCTGGCGGAGGAGTGAGATTTGCAATGCGCGTTTGCGCTCCAGCCTCGTCCATAAGGTCTATGGCTTTATCGGGCAAATGCCGTTCGCTCAAATAACGCTCAGAAAGGTTTGCCGCCGCTTTGAGCGCTCCTTCGTCATAAACCACTTTGTGGTGCGTTTCGTATTTGGGTGCAAGTCCGCGCAAAATTTCAACGGTGTCTGCCACGGATGGCGGCTCTATGGACAAGCTTTGAAAGCGACGTTCCAGTGCGGCATCCTTTTCCACATATCTGCGGTATTCCTTGTAAGTAGTTGCTCCAATGCACTGAATTTCACCTCTTGACAAAGCTGGCTTCATAATATTGGATGCATCCAAGCCGCCTTCTCCGCCGCCCGCTCCTATTATGGTATGCAGTTCGTCCATGAACATGATTATGTTTTTGTTTTTGCGAAGCTCGGTTAAAATCGTGATAATTCTTTCTTCAAATTGGCCTCTGTATTTTGTGCCTGCCACAACGCTAGTCATGTCTAGAGTTACAACTCTTTTGTCTTCTAAAATTTCTGGGACTTCTTTGGCTGCTATTTTTTGCGCCAAGCCTTCTATAACGGCTGTTTTTCCAACGCCAGGCTCGCCAATCAAAACGGGATTGTTTTTCTTTTTGCGAGAGAGTATTTGAACTAGCCTGTCAACTTCTTTCTGCCTGCCTATAATCGGGTCTAGCCTGCCTTGGCGAGCCATTTCCGTAAGGTCCATGCTGCACATATCCAGCATTGGAGTTTTGGTTTTGCGTTTTCCTTGGGGTCCAAGGTCGGTTGAAGCTTCTGGTTCAGCCTCTCCGTCTATAATATCTTGAACTTCGTGCTTTATCTTTTCGTAT
>WRMM01000310.1 GCA_009777135.1 Candidatus Fibrimonadales bacterium | reverse complement strand
CGCTCACGACGGCATAGTAAACAAGAAACGCTGAAGCTGCCAGCTAAAGCTGGGGGTTTTATCCCTCCCAAAGTGGGGCAATAAATGCCCTTGTATAACTCAATAAATTTTTCCGCCGCGAGAAAATCCGTCAGAAAGGCTACATACTTTGGATTCAAGAATATTTTTCTAAATTTTCCGCTTGGAACATAGTCTGAGTTATTTCTACTAATGGCGAGATAACGAGTGGGGTCTTCTTTATCACTACGAAAAGATCAGTCAAAATAACCTTTAAGTGATTTTTCAGCCGGTGTAAGTGAAATCCCTTTTTTAACCGGAGCTTCTGTTTCTCCAGAAGCTTTGTAAATATATAGTCAGTAGTTTTAACTACTTCTGCTTTATTTGACCATATCCAAACATCTATTGGCCTGGAATTGTCGAGAGGGTTTGTGTTTTTCATAGACTCCTATTTTTATTTAGTAGGCTGAATTTTAATTATTTTTTGGCAAATGCCCTTGTATCTCAGGGGCTACTTTTGCGCTTGACTTTCGTAGCCTGCGGGCTACATTTGGCTATGAACACCATCTATGAAAGCCAGCATTATTCAGAGTGGTTTGAAGCGCTTCAAGACGTGAAAGGGCGAGCCAGGATTGCGGCCCGCACTGCTTCCGCCAAGGCCGGCAACTTCGGAGATTACAAAATCCTGGATGACGGGATATGTGAAATGCGTATTCATTTCGGCCCTGGCTATCGAGTTTATTACGCGCAAGAGGGCTTGTGCCTGTATTTGCTCATAATCGGCGGAGACAAGTCCACGCAAAAGCGGGACATAGCCAAAGCAAAGAAACTGTGGCGAACCATCCGGGAGGAAAGGCAATGAAAAAAGTGGCAATCCGCGAATATGATACAGCAAGATACCTGGATAGCGAGGAAATGATTTCCGAGTATCTGGCTGCATGTCTGGAAGACCCTAACCCTGATGTTTTTCTTGCTGCTCTCGGAAATGTGGCAAAGGCAAGAGGCGTGGCGCAACTGGCAAAAGATACTGGTTTAAGCAGGGAAAGCCTCTACAAGACCTTTTCACCCGGCACAAAACCGCGCTTTGAAACGATTCTCAAAATCTCAAAGGCGCTTGGGATGCCGCTTGGCATCAACTCCAACAGCGCCGAAGCGCATCCATAAGCCTGTATCCAGATTTTTTTAACTTGTTAGCAGCAAAATTTTATAGCAGAGGCAGTTTTATCACTGCCTCTGCCCTTTTTACCGGCAAAACCATTTAAGCAAAAATACTTTCGCGTTCCAAATACATAAGCCTATAAAGGTATTTGATCATTGTCTGATGCGATAAACCGACTTCTTTGCATAGCTTGGTAATATTTAATGAACCATCTAGCCCACAAATAATATCCACTATTTTCTGATCATACTTGTTATAGTTGTTTTTACCGTATTTTCTTTCAGAGACTTTTACCCAGATATTCCTATCATTGGTTATCATCCAATTACAGACATAGCGGTACAGTTTATTTTTTTATATACCAACTGTTTGAATTATTGTATTCTCATCAATTCCTTGACGAACCAAGCTAGTTATTGATTCGAGTACGTCGTCTTTAATATTGTTATATTTTCTGAAAATTGTTTTGATTGTTTTACAGCCTTCCTCAGTAATTTCAGGATGAGGTTTAGGCTTATTATTATTCTGTTCTTGCATCAATTTTTGACTCCTTTATAGTCATAGTAATTTTTTTTGCTCCAATGGAATATTTCACATGGCATGATTCAGCGGTAAATCCTTTTGTTTCGAGTAATTCTTTTACGTTAATCTTTCCATCAGAACTTATACGCAAAGGCAAAGCAGCTTTAACTGGCTTTTTCAGCATACCTGGGAATGGAACTTCTGAAAGTTTTAATTCGTCCATTAACTCTAACACTAATAATTTAATAGCTCTGCGGGAAACTCCTTTTAATTCCTTCCGTAAAATTCTAAATTCAATATTGCTTCCGATGCGTTCTTTTATTATACTTTTCGCTTCTTCTTGGCTAAGTTTTTGATTGGACATAGTATGTCCTCCTTAAAAAATATTTTTTGAGCATTGCTGCTCTATAATATAGTTGGGCAGTAAAAAAAAATTATGATGTATACCCCGTTAGCACCGAAATTAAATATGATGTGCTTGTGTAGAATAGGATTTTCGAGCATTACTGCCTCTAAAATATTGTTGTCCTAATAAGGATTTTTTAATATACACACGGGTATGTAATTAAAAATAGCTGTAAATTTATTGGTTTTTTTGCATCTAGTCAGGTTTCATTTGCCGGATAAACTGCTCAGTTGCTTTTATTCAAGCTCCTGATTCTTTTGCTGGCTGCGGTTTTTGGGCGCATATAAAAATTCTAGTCCCGTCCAAACGGCAATAGCAGAGGGAAATGGGGCTGAATTATCAGCATTGCCGAATTTGAGGCGACCGGCAATAAAATGCACTTCAGCGTGGCTACGCACGTTTTCCTGCCACCATTTGGCATCTGTGCGGGCCGGAAGTAGGCCAACTACTAAACAGCCTCCTGTGGCCTCCTGACGGGCTTTAGCGACCCATAGGGCTATTTGCCGCCCGTATGGAGGATTACAGTAGCAGCGTTCTCCGTGCCAACTCTGGGATAAACCATCGTCAGCAGGTGAAAAATAGCGAGGAAGCTTGGCGTTGTCGTGAGTGGCGCACACGTCTAGCGTAAAGCCGAATCTGGCGTGTAATGCGTCAAATAACCATTGTGGCGTTGCCCACTCTGATTTTGCGGAAGAAAATAGGGCAGAATTCACGCAGCATCCACCGCAAACCATTCTTCACTATCTTCCCTTGTGTTAATGGCGATATTGGCAAGTTTGTCAGCAAGCTTTGTATTTTCGCGCACTTTATGAACAATTTTCACCTTGGGTATTTGTTTCATTAATGCCCTGCATGTTTCCCATAAAGGATGCAGATTTTCGGATTTTAATTTGTATAAA
>WRMM01000309.1 GCA_009777135.1 Candidatus Fibrimonadales bacterium | reverse complement strand
CTCGCTAGAAAATTTCTCTTTTTATGATAATATAAAAGTTTGGCCTCTGTATGCTATTGGGAATGCGTAAATTCAGCAAACCCCCTGCTAACTATACAATTTGATGACCTGCCATTGACAAAAGGCGAAAATGAAATTATATTTGTTGTATGTTTTTTTAAAAGGAGTTCGTTATGAAAACTAAGCATTTCATTTCATTTTTGGCTACTTCATTAGCTGTGGTATTCACATTTTCGTCTTGCGGTCCTTCAAAAGCCGTGTTAGCAGCACGATCTGCAGCAACAATAGAAGAAGCTGGTAATCTTGAATATCAGCTAGTGTGGTTGCAGGTAAATGCAAAAGATGGTGGTAATTACGTTATTGTATTAGATTCTAATGAAAAAATTACTGGACTTGAAAGTTCAAATAGGCTTGCTTACAAAGATAAAGAAAATATTACAATAACGCTTAAAGGAAATGGAGGAAATAAAATAATTTCTAGTGGCGGAGCTAATCTTTTTAGCGAAGCGCCTCGGTCAGTATTTGGCGTAGGTTCTGGCGTTACTTTGGTTTTAGATAATATTACTCTGATAGGCAATGGAGGAAGTTCTGCCGTTATAGTGTCAAAAGGCGGAACATTTGTAATTAATGACGGTACAACTATTACAAGAAATAAAGCTAGTTATCATAGTATCGGTGGTGGAGTGCTTGTCGCAGATGGTATCTTTCTCATGAAAGGAGGGACTATATCTGGCAATAAAAGTTCCCGAAGCTATACAATAGGAGGAGGGCAATCTGCTGGAAAATATTTTACGGATATCAGCGAAAAACTTGGTGGCGGTGGCGTATGGGTGACCCCAAACGGAACATTTATAAAAACCGGCGGTACAATTACAAACAATTCGGTAGAGGACATTAAAAGAGAATTGCTTTTCAAAAGTGAAAGAAGTGGTCATGGCCACATGGAAATAAGAATACCAACCGATGAAAAAGATCTTCAGCTTAATGTTCTTGGAATGAAAACTGGAGGCGGACGTTCATTTATACAAAACAAAGGATATGTGCCAGTCAATAGTCTAGGTAATCAAATATATTTTGAAGGATCAAAAAAAGCCATAGACACCACTGTTGGGCCGGAAATAAATATTACTTTCAAAGATGGCGTATTTAGCGAGAGCCGGAATGAAGAAGTTATTTCTCAGTCAGCTGCTGAATCAGAAAATACAGCTGCGGAAATACAGGCTCCGGCTCAATAAATACAGCCAGAAGCACCTATGATGCAACAGGAAGCAATACAAGAATAAATGCCAGGGATTGAAATTTCATTTTCCATGCGTTCCGCTAGAACACGCAAAGCTAAAGCTTTTGCCTTTACTTCTGCCTGTAGCGGATTGCCTTTGTCACCATAATGACCGCAGTCGTGGCATCGCTAATCGCAATAAAAACAACCGACAAAAACGATGTGGAAATTTCTATCTTCTTCCTATGGAAAACAAGCAAGAAGTATGGACGGCTATGATTATTAGCGGCTATTCCAAAGAATTGGGAATAAGCTTTTCAAAAGCCGCCGAGCGATTGCTGTCCAGCAATTGCATAGACTATCTGGAAGAATGCTACGATACCCTGCATCTTTTGTCAAATGGCAATGTTATCCGTGAATTGATAGATATGTCAAAACAGGAGAATTAAAAGATGATTCTGTTTCACGGAAGCAATATGGAAGTAGCGGATATAGATTTATCAAAATGCCAAAAATACAAGGATTTTGGCCAAGGATTTTATTTAACGTCTATAAAAAAACAGGCTTGCGATTGGGCAAGAAAAGTCGCTAGGCGTTTCGGCAAAGGCAAGCCTGTTCTAAACATATATGAATTTAATAACGATTTAAGCGATTTAAATTCCATAGCTTTTGCAGAGCCAAATACGGATTGGGCAACTTTTATAATAAACAACAGAAATGAAAAATTCACGAATCACGGCGATTTGCTTTCCAACCATGACAACAAGTATGATTTTGTTCACGGGCTTGTGGCAAACGATGATATTTCAGCGATTTTGGAAACATTTTTGCTAGGCATTTTGCCGATGTCGGAATTATCCAAGGCATTGGTTTACAAGGAATTGAACGATCAATATTCTTTTCATACCGTTAAAGCTATTTCGCATTTGAAATTTTTAAGGGGTGAAATTTTATGACAGAAAAGCAAAGATTTTTAGTTTATGTGCATTTAGCTGGCTTGCTTGCAGGCATTAGAAAAAAGAACAAAGTCAGCATAAGCGAAGCTATTAGGATAATGCTTTCGAAAGGCATCATTCAAAAACTGGAAGATTTGGAAACGGGCTACTATTTGGAAAGCGATGGCTATTTGAAGAGAGAGCTAGACCTCTCCTTTGCGCACTAAAAGCGTCAAATATTTACAAAAAAGGAATATTTTATGAATAACGCAGAACTTGAAAAAAAGATGCAATGGATTTAATACGTTAAAAAAAGCGCAAAATCTTAACGTATTCTTGTAATATGTATAAATTTTATATGTATTTTTACAATATGTTAAAAAAAACGTGAAATCTTAACGTAAATTATCTAAATTACCCTTATGCTGCAAAATCACACTCCGCATAACAATCTGGCTCTTTTGCCGCCAAACGGCATCAAAATATTTGCACCTGCTTTGCGAGCCTTACAAACGAACAGATAACGCAACTGCGCAGATATTAAAGGTATATCGCCAAGGCAGAGAAAACATATTTTTCAATCAGATGATGCTTGATATTTTAAGCAGCAGGTAAGTTTAATTTTTCAAAGGGCAATTTCCCATTGAAATTAAATCCGGTTCCAGCGGAAAAATGCAAAGCATGCGTTTGTTTTTGGAAGTAAAAAAATCAGAATATGGAATTAGAAGCTCGCTAGAAAATTTCTCTTTTTATGATAATATAAAAGTTTGGCCTCTGTATGCTATTGGGAATGCGTAAATTCAGCAAACCTCCTGTTAATTATACAATTTGATGA
>WRMM01000308.1 GCA_009777135.1 Candidatus Fibrimonadales bacterium | reverse complement strand
TTTTTGCATTGCCTATACCCCAAACCCTATACCCCATACCCAAGCTGAGTAAATCAGCGATTACTATAGAGATTTATTGGAAATTTTCTGCGAGAATAGTTCCGCTGTTTCCGTTTCCCGCTATCTGAGATTTAAACGCCTCTGCGCCTTCCCAGCCTATTATGTGAATGGATTTCAAGCCCCTTTCTATGGATTCCAAAGCGCCTTGGACTTTTGGTATCATTCCGCTGGAAATAACTTCGCTTTGAATCAAATTATTTGCAAGATCTTTGCTCAAGCGAGGAATTATTTTTTTATTTTCGTCCAAAACTCCGCTAATATCGCTTATCAAAACAAAGCAGTCCGCTTTGAGCGCAACTGCAATTTCAGAAGCGGCGGTGTCTGCATTTACATTGTAAGAAATTCCATCGCCATAAGATATAGGCGAAATTACAGGCGTTATGCCTGCGGCAAAAAAAGTTTCCAAAATTTTTGCATTTACCTTGAACACATCGCCAACTTGCCCCAAATCACCCTTGCCCTGCAAGGGCTTTGCTTCCAAAAGCTTTGCATCCACGCCGGAAATTCCGGCAGCATTTGCGTTGTTTGAAAGCAGCATTCTAACAAGTTTTTTATTGACCTTGCCGCTCAAAGTCATTTCTACCATGTCCATTATTGCGGGGGTTGTGACTCTAAGCCCGTTCAAGAATTTTGGTTCTTCGTTTAGCAATGCCAAATTCGCATTTATGTCTTTGCCGCCGCCATGCACAATGGCAAGGCGGCAAGTTTTGGAAATTTCCGCGGCTGCAACGGCAAAATCCAGCAGTTTGGATTCATCTACCGCAAGCGAACCGCCAATTTTAACTACGATTGTGTTCATGCGAAAGAACTTAGAAATTTTTTCTACTTTACCCCCATGAAAATTCTCTTGATAGGCAGCGGTGGCAGAGAACATGCCATTGCTTTGGCTATAAAAAAATCTCCGCTTTGCTCAGAGTTGATTTGCGCTCCGGGAAATCCCGGGCTGGCTTCGCTTGGAAAATGCTTTCCGGTTGATGTTGCAAATCCCAAAGAAATTGCAGAACTTGCAAAAAAAGAAAGGGCAGACTTTACAATTATAGGTCCGGAAATTCCGCTTGTTGCAGGCGTGGCAGATGAATTTAAAAAGCATGGATTGCAGATTTTTGGGCCTTCGAGAGCCGCCGCTCAGCTTGAAGGCAGCAAGGCGTTTAGCAAGGAGTTTATGAAACGGCATAATATTCCAACAGCCGCTTATGAAACCTTTGCAGATTTGCAAAAGGCAAAAGATTACCTCAAAGAGCATCCCGCTCCGATAGTTGTAAAAGCGTCTGGCTTGGCGGCAGGGAAGGGCGCCGTTGTTTGCATGAGCTGCGAAGAGGCTTTGAACGCTGTAGAGGAGATGCTTGGAGAAAAAGCGGTGTTTGGCGAGTCTGGAAAAACCGTTGTGATAGAAGAATTTATGGAAGGCGAAGAAGCCTCTATCTTTGCAGTGTGCGATGGCAAGGATTATATTTTGCTTGCGGCTGCTCAAGACCACAAAAGAATTTTTGATGAAGACAAAGGTCCCAATACCGGCGGCATGGGAGCCTATGCGCCCGCTCCGCTTGTGAATAAAGAAATGCTTGCCTGCATAAAAAAAGAAATTGTTGAGCCTACTTTGCAAGGCATGGCAAAAGAAGGAAATCCATATACCGGCATTTTATTCGTTGGGATAATGGCTACAAAAAACGGTCCAAAAGTAGTGGAATACAATTGCAGACTGGGCGACCCAGAAACGCAAGTAGTTTTAGAAATTTACAGTGGCGATTTATTGGAATTGTTTTACAAGGCGGCAAACGGAAAATTAAAAGAAGTCTCTGAAACGGAGTCTCAAGGCTATGCTGCGGTTGTGGTTATGGCAAGCGAGGGTTATCCGGGCAAAATTAAAGATTCCGTGCCTGTTAGCGGACTCGGCGAGGCTGAGAAAAAAGGAGCGGTTGTTTTGCATGCAGGAACAAAAATCCAAAACGGCGAACTGCAGACAGCGGGCGGCAGAGTTTTTGGGGTTGTCGGCAAAGGCAGCGATTTAAAAACCGCCCTTGATATTGCTTACTCTGGCGTAAATGAGATTAAATTCGCCGGAGCGCAATATAGAAAGGATATAGGCAAAAAGGGCTTGAAAACCTAATCTTCTGCGTCTGAGGGTTCGTTTTCATTTGCACTTTCATTTGCGCTTTCGGGCAAAGCTGGCGAATTTTCAAACGCTGTTTTTTCTGCATCGGCTTCGGATTCAATATCTTCCACGCTTGGAATTGCGGCGGCATCGCGAACAGAATCGCCTTCTGAAAGCGTGATTGCCTTAACGCCCTGCGCAGAACGGCCTGTTTCCCTTATGCTGTCTAAATCTATGCGAATCATTTGCCCTTCTTTGGTGCTTATTATAATATCGTAGTCTGGCAAAATAGCATCTACAAAAACAGCATATCCGGTTTTCTCAGTGACTTTAAAATTTACCATGCCTTTTCCGCCGCGATTGGCAACCCTGTATTCTTCGGGGTCTGTGCGTTTTGCAAAACCATTTTCAGAAATGGTGAGAATCAGCGAGTCTTTTTTAATATCAATCATTCTAATAACGCTGTCGCCATCTCTTAGACGAGTGCCGCGCACGCCTCTTGAATTGCGACCCATGCTGCGGAAAGCGCTTGGGGGGAATGTGATAGCCATTCCATTTTTGGTTGCAATCATAAGGTTGTTCTCGGCTTGAACCAAAAGAACGCTTACCAGTTCATCAGCATCTAAAAGCTTAATTGCATTGAGACCATTTCTGCGAATATTGTTGAACAGCTTCAAATCCATTTTATTTATAATGCCATGGCGTGTGCAGAATACCAAATAAAAGCCTTCTGTGAATTTGCGAACCGGAACTATTGCAGAAACGTGCTCTCCGGGCATTAGTTCCAAGAAGTTCACTATGGGAATTCCCTTGCTTGTGCGCGAGGCTTCGGGGAGTTTATAT
>WRMM01000307.1 GCA_009777135.1 Candidatus Fibrimonadales bacterium | reverse complement strand
TTCTTTGCTATAAACAGGAAACCCCTGTTCCGAGAGTGCGTAGTTTATCGCATTCCCTAAATCTTCAATGGAGTCCATCAAAGTGCCGTCTAAGTCAAGGATGTAGTTCATAAAGGTAATGAGTAATATAGATTTGTTGATTTGGTTGTGATTCAAGATACTGAATCTCGGCTGAAGAAATCACGCGAGACAAGGGAACTATATCGTCCATCTTGCGGAGAAATGAGTTAATCATTGCTCACTCTACTTTTTATCTTATAAACAACATTTCCATGTAGCTCGGCAAAGGCCAGTAATCGTCTGCTACCTCGCCTTCAAGCGCATCTGCAGCAGCACGAACTTTCCCCATATCAATGAGAATATTCTGTGCGTAGAATTTCAATTGCTCTTCAATGCTGCCCTCATGGCTCTTACGCAGGTTCCTTTCCAAATTTGCAACCGCCTCTTGCAATTCTTTGATTTTGCCAGCCACAAAGTCAATATTTGAGCGGTCAAAAGAAAATTTTCCAAGAATATCAAAGGATTCTGCCTGCTCCGCCAAATATGCTATAACTGCCGGCAAAATTTTGGTTTTTGCAATGTCCAAAACCAGCTTTGCTTCCACGTCAATGGTTTTAACATATTGCTCAGAGGCAATTTCAAAGCGAGCCGCAAGCTCAATCGGAGTGATTGTTTTTTGCTCATCAAATAAAGCGATAATTTCCTTCTCTTTCAAAACAGGCAAAGCTTCTGCGCTGTTTTTTAAATTGGGCAATCCACGTTTTTCAGCCTCTTTTTGCCACTCTTCCGAATAGCCGTTATCGTTGAATATAATTGCACTGTGGTTGTCTATTATCTCTTTTAAAACAGCAGTGCAGGCTTCTTCTAATTTTTTTCCATCTTCAATATGCTTTTCCAGTTTTGAAGCAACCCAGTCTATGGAATCTGCTGCAATGGTGTTTATGGCAACTAGAGAATCGCTCACCGATTGGTTTGAACCGACTGCACGGAATTCAAAGCGGTTTCCGGTAAAGGCAAAAGGCGAGGTGCGGTTGCGGTCGCCTGGGTCTTTGGGGAGCGGCGGAATGGTATCAACGCCTATATTCATAAAGCTTGCTTTTTCGCAGCTTTTTAACGCACCGGTTTTAATCTGCTCAAATACATCTGTGAGCTGAGCACCCAAATAAATGCTCATGATAGCGGGCGGCGCCTCGTTTGTTCCAAGGCGATGGTCGTTGCCTGCGCTTGCCACAACTGCACGTAGCAAGTTGCCGTATTTGTGAACTCCTCTGATAATCGCGCCGCAGAACAAAAGAAATTGCATATTTGCATGAGGAGTATCGCCTGGGTCTAGCAGATTGCCCAAGTTTGCGCATCTTATAGACCAATTCACGTGCTTTCCGCTGCCATTGATGCCTTTAAAAGGTTTTTCGTGCAAAAGGCACAAAAAGCCATGTTTTTTTGCGTAGGCTTTTAAGGTTGTCATAACTAGCTGCTGGTGGTCGCTTGCTATGTTTGAATTTTCGTAAAGAGGGGCAAGCTCAAATTGCCCTGGAGCAACTTCGTTGTGATGGGTTTTGGCAGGAATTCCAAGGCGGTAAAGCTTTTCATCCACATCTTGCATAAATATTTGAACTCTTTCTGGTATGGCGCCAAAATAGTGGTCTCCAAATTCCTGGCCTTTTGCGCTAGGCTTGCCAAAAAGCGTTCTGCCTGCTAGGAGCAAATCTGGACGAGCCGCTGCAAAAGCGGCATCTATCAAAAAATATTCCTGCTCTGGACCTGCGCTGGTGCTTACGGTTGTGGCTTCATTGTGCCCTAAAATTTTCAGCAGCCTGCCAGCAGTGCGGTTTATTGCCATGTTTGAGCGGAGCAGCGGAGTTTTTTTGTCTAAGGCTTCGCCTGTCCAAGATACGAATGCCGTAGGGATGCAGAGGGTTGCTCCGTTTGCAGTTTCCATTAAGTATGCAGGGCTTGTCACGTCCCAGGCAGTGTAGCCTCTGGCTTCAAAAGTTGAGCGAATGCCGCCATTTGGGAATGCGCTTGCGTCAGACTCGCTTTGCGTGAGCTGTTTGCCAGAAAATTCGGACACAAGCTTTCCGCTGCGGTTAATGGCTATAAAGCCATCGTGCTTTTCTGCTGTTGCGCCTGTTAGCGGATGAAACACGTGCGAGTAATATTTTGCGCCATGGCTAATTGCCCAGTTGCGCATTACGGCTGCCACCTCATCTGCCACGCTTGCATCCAAAGGAGTTCCGAGCATGATGGTTTTTTCCAGAGAACTGAAAATTTGCTTTGTGAGCATATTTTTCATTTTTTCCAAATCAAAAACATCAAATGCCCAAATATCATAAATATCCGGCGAAGGTTTAACATCAACAGGGCTGCGCGCAGCAATTTGTTTTATAACATCTCTTCTATCCATAACGCTCACGGTTACTCCTAAAATTTCTTGTAATTTGATAAGATAGTAAATCATTGTCTTAGGACGCTGATTTAATCGCTTGTTCCATGTTCCAGAGCATTAAATTTGAATTAAATATTTACTATATTTCCTGCAGCTTATGATTAAAATGTGGGTTTTATACGCTTTGCTTTCTGCGCTTTTTGCCGCGTTAACGTCTATTTTGGCAAAAATTGGGATTGAAAATGTAAATTCTAATCTGGCTGTGGCTATTAGAACCGTTGTTGTTTTGGGCCTCGCTTGGGGCATTGTTTTTGTTACAGGCAAGCACAGCGAAATAGTCGCTATTGGCGGCAAAAGCTGGCTTTTTTTGGTTCTTTCTGGAATAGCAACGGGAATATCATGGCTGTTTTATTACAAAGCTTTGCAAATGGGAGAAGCCTCAAAGGTTATACCTGTAGATAAACTTAGCTTGGTTTTTGGAATGCTTTTGGCTTTTATTATTCTCAAAGAAACCATAACCGCTAAAACCATAATAGGCGGAATTTTGATTACATTGGGGACTTTGGTGATGGTGCTGTAAGTTTTTTTTGCATTTTTTGCATTTTTTCAGAATAA